>NZ_JBPYCR010000003.1:0-184442 GCF_051846915.1 Virgibacillus sp. W0181 | reverse complement strand
TGGATGACATTCACATATCCCGCATTCATATCTATGGTGACAGTTTCTACTTCTTTTAAATCGCGTCTTTGGTAGTTGGCAATAAAATGATTTTTGATGGTATAGCTATCACGGCGATCCAAAATATCAAGGATGTCTCCAGTCTCTCCATTAACATATTCAAAGGCCATTTGGCCCTTTGAATATTTAAATTCATCAAACGATAAATGTTTTGGTAATGCATGATAGTAAGGCTTATATTTTTTAGTTTCTTTCGTTATGATACGTTGCACTGTTGCGGTTGAAACGGAACAGTCTTTGGCGATGTCGGTTAGGGATTGTGCATCGGTTGATTTTATAAGTACTTTCGCTCTTGTATGATTTGAAATAAAGCAGTGTTTTTCGACAATTGATGTACGTGCAATAAACGAAGTATTACAAGCTTTACAGAAAAATCGCTGTTTTTTTAAGTTTAAAGACGTTGGATATATACCAGACATTGGTAGGGTGATACTTGATGTTTTCGTGCCATTTTTATAAACGGTATAATTTTCATTCTTAACCCCACAACATGCACAGTGTGTTGGTGTGTAGGTAAGTTTAGCTGGAATAAACTTGGTCATGATTCCTTGATGTTTCTTAATTTGAATAGAATCTTCTACAATCGTAATGTTTTTATCTTGTATATCGAGTAAAACTTTTATATTCTTAGAATAAGACAAGTGATTTCCCTCCTGGATTTGGTTTTGGTCGACTTTAATTCTAAAGGGAAACTCACTTGTTTTCTAATTTTATACTAATAAATAGTGTTAGTGAATTTTCTTCACCAACACTATTTATTGTAGAGCCCTATTTTCATGCAAGAATTAATATATTGTTGAATAACGAGGAAAAAAGGATGGACCTCATGTATATAGAAGTTTCCGTTGATTTAAAAAATTATGAGAAAAAAAGTATTGATCTGCGTCTTTCGGATCAACATGACTTAAAAAATTTCATTGAAATTGTATGGCAAGCTTCCCAAGTAAACGCAATACCGAAAGATGGTAATTGGGTTCGCGTGATAAATAAAAACAAAGTATTTTATGGCAACCGGAAATTAACAGACTGCGGGATTACGTCCGGGGATTGCATTGAAATTTTGTAACAGTATTACTACATAGCAAAAAACTAATAGTTATTTTTGAATCAGATGTTTGCCAAGTAGGAGGTAGGCCATGTCACAACAGGAAAGCACTTATTTTGAGAAGCAAACGGAAGCAAAAATCACTTATGAAAAACATCAGATTCATATTATATTTCAACGAGCAAAAATAAAATTACGCGATAAACTGGAAATTTCCATGCTCCAGAGATTGAATACTGAATTTAATAAACAATTTGATTTAACGGAAGACCAGTTGACAATTAAAATAACCCCACCGGATACATATTTTTCTCTTAATGATAGCAAAAGTGCAAATGAAAAAGAAAAATGGTTAATGGCTTATAATCTTCTTTTAAAAATTAAAAACCATTCATTTCAACGTTTAAAATTGATTGTGTGCCCGGAGAACGTCATGTATGATCTAGGCTTAACTCCGCACTTTTTACATTATGGGGTTAGTGAAAGCATTCCTCCGTATGAAGATGATCATGAACGGTTATGGCGTGAGGCAAGAGCTATAACCGCATCGGTGGTTGACGATAAGTATGACTTTTATACATATTTACAGCATCACGAGACAATTACTTTATCTGATAAAGCTAAATCAATTATGACAGCATCTTCTTATGATGAATTGTTGGAAATGATCGAAGTGCAGTTGAAGGAATTGGATAATTTTAATCATACAACGATTAAATTACCAAAGAAAAAATGGAAGAGGCACCGGATTGTGTTGTTGATCATTGCGTTCCTTTTAGTGCCATCTCTTGCTTACAACGGCTTTGCGACCTTTTTTAAAATACCGGAATCAGAGGCTTATGTGGAAAGCAGTAATTATTTCTTACAGGATCAATATAGTTCAGTGTTCAGCACATTAAAAGGTTATGATGAAGAGAAAATGCCATATGTGGTTCAGTATCAACTCGCAAAATCGTATATTAAGAATGAAGCATTGACAGAAGAGCAGAGAGCAAATGTGGAAAATTCAGTCACTCTACAATCGGATAGAAATTATTTTTTATATTGGATTTTAATCGGACGAGGGGTCAATGAAAAAGCAACGGATATTGCAAGGATTTTGGAGAATCGTGATTTAATTATCTATGGCTTACTGAAATACCGGGAAGAAATAAAAGGTGACCAAAGTCTTAATGGATCAGAAAGAGAAGAAAGAATCAAAGAAGTACAGAGTGAAATAGATGAGTATAAACAAGAAATGGAACAAGAAGAAAAAGAGAAACAAGAATTAGAAGAACAAGAGGAAAAACAACCGGAACAAAACGTTCAGGAAAATACATCAAATGGATCCAAAACAGAAAATTAAGCAGTGTTTTCGATTCACGAATATAAAAATGCAGGGTGTGATCGGATGAGTCAACTATGGTTTTTTTATAATAACAGATTTCAACCTGTTACTTTTGATATAAATAATCCCGATATAACTATCGGAAACAATAAAAACCACACAATTACGATTCGGACCTTTACCATTGACCCGGAAATTAAAATTCAGGTAGATAACAAATCGGGTGGGCTAGTTCTTTTTCAGGGAAACGATCAGATCGCTAACCTTAATGATGGAAAACCTGTGAAATTTACAATCGACGGTACAGCTATTAAGGCTGTTTATCATACGCAAATCTCAAAGGAAAAGGTTTATTACATAGGCGATCAATCCGAAGTATCATTTCATAAACAGTCGGATAGCTTTTCATATAATACGGATGAAAGCTGTTCTCTTATGAAAGACGAGTCCGGATGGATGATTCATTCGAAAAATGCTTTCGTCTATGTAAATGGTGAAAGAAGCCAGGATTTAACAAGTATTCGTACCGGAGATATTGTTTTCTATAAAGATATGTTTATAACTCTCGTACAGAATGATAGTATAGCTGTTTCCGGTATAAAAAGTCCGGAGCTGGCACTACCGAAAATGAAATTGCCGACGACGGTTTTAAAAGAAAAATACCCTGCTTACAGGCGAACACCAAGAATGGTCTATGAATTACCGGATGATAACGTATCCTTTACGTTTCCATCGGAAGAGACAGAGGATAACAGGCGTGGCCTATTATTAATTATTATGCCGCCACTTGTTATGCTCGTAGTTATGGGAATAGTTGCACTCGTACGTCCCCGTGGAATTTTTATTATTATATCAATCGCAATTTTTGGGACAACATTAATTACTTCCACTGTACAATATTTCAAGGAAAAAAAGAATTTGAAAGCAAAACGGGAGAAGCGCAAAAGGTTATACACACGTTACCTGGAG
The DNA here is from genome assembly GCF_051846915.1 of Virgibacillus sp. W0181. NCBI lineage: Bacteria > Bacillati > Bacillota > Bacilli > Caryophanales > Bacillaceae > Virgibacillus > Virgibacillus sp. W0181. The sequence goes on along the minus strand of NZ_JBPYCR010000003.1, from coordinate 181,041 downwards.
GATAAACGAATTGAACTTCAAAACCTGTCCGACAAACAACGCTGGATATTATATTACCATTATCCATCATTTGAACGTATGAAATATTTAACTTCAGAGATTAGTGAGCGAATCTGGGAACGAACGCTTATGAGCAGTGACTTTCTCAATTTTCGAGTCGGTCGGGCTTCCGTTCCTTCAAGCTATGAAGTGTCCATACAAAGAAGTGATATGTCTAATCAGGAAATAGATGACTTACTTGAAAAGTCTCAAGAATTGGTTTCTCATTATAAGCAAGTGAAAAATGTTCCATTAACCATTAATTTATCCCAGGGTTCGATGGGGTTAATTGGTAAAGAATCCATTGTTAAAAACGAGATACAGCAAATTATTGGTCAGTTGAGTTTTTCACAAAGTTATCACGACGTCAGATTTGTTGCGATATTCCATGAGGATGATTATCAAGATTGGGAGTGGATGAAATATTTACCACATTTTCAAATGCCGCAATCGTTTGCGAAAGGATTTATATACAATGAACAAACGAGAGATCAATTACTGTCATCCATTCATGAAATGCTGAAGGAGAGGGAGCTAGATGAAGAGAAAGAGAAAAAACTTTTTTCTCCGCATTTAGTGTTTATCGTAACGAATCGGCAATTGATTTCGGAACATATCATATTGGAGTATTTGGAAGGTGAGCATACAGATATTGGTATTTCGACCATTTTTGCCGCAGATACGAAAGAAAGTTTAACCGAAAACATTCATACACTCGTTCGTTATATTGATGAACAGCATGGAGATATTTTAATACAAGAGCAAAAGGCTGTTCACATTCCTTTTGAACTTGATGTCTATTCTCAAGTTGGAAAGGAACGGTTTTCACGCATGCTCCGCTCGCTAGACCACCAGTTAGGCATGAGTAATTCAATTCCGGATACGGTGTCTTTTATGGAGCTGTTTAAAGCGAATAAAGCGGCTGCGCTAAGGATAAGAGAACGCTGGTTTTCCAATGAGACATCAAAGTCTTTAGCAGTTCCAATTGGTCTAAAAGGCAAAGATGACCGTGTATTTTTAAATTTACATGAAAAAGCACATGGTCCTCATGGATTGTTGGCCGGTACAACAGGTTCAGGTAAAAGTGAATTCCTGCAAACATACATACTGTCAATGGCAGTAAATTTTCATCCGCACGAAGTAGCCTTTTTATTAATTGACTATAAAGGAGGCGGGATGGCACAACCTTTTAAAAATATGCCGCACTTGTTAGGAACGATAACAAATATTGAGGGCAGTAAAAATTTCAGTAAACGAGCTCTAGAATCAATAAAAAGTGAATTACGTCGAAGACAACTGTTATTTGATGAATATGGAGTAAACCATATAAATGACTACACAGAAATGTATAAAACAAAAGTAGCTCAAGAACCACTTCCACATTTGTTTTTAATTTCAGATGAGTTTGCTGAACTTAAAAATGAAGAACCTGATTTTATTCGAGAGCTTGTAAGTGCAGCGAGAATTGGTCGTAGTCTAGGAGTTCATTTGATTTTGGCTACTCAGAAGCCTGGCGGCATTATAGATGATCAAATTTGGAGTAATGCCAGGTTTAAAGTTGCTTTGAAAGTACAGGATGATAGTGACAGCAAAGAAATTTTAAAGAATTCGGACGCTTCCAAGTTAACCGTAACTGGTCGGGGATACTTACAAGTTGGCAACAATGAAGTATATGAATTATTTCAATCAGCCTGGAGTGGAGCCCCATATATGAAAGAAGCATTTGGTACGGAAGATGCAATCGCATTAGTAACGGATCTCGGTTTACAGCCATTGTCCGATGTGGCAACAAAGGAAAGCACCATCTATGAAAAGAAAACAGAGATAGAAGCAGTTGTTGATGAAATTGTCCAGCAGCAGGAAGCTCTTATGATTAAAAAATTATCCAGCCCATGGCTTCCACCTTTGCCGAATAGACTAATATTTCCACAAGACGCAAATCGCAATGAAAAACAGTTTAGTATTGCAATGATTGATGAACCGGAACAACAAAGACAGTCCGTTTACTACTATAAGGCGATGGAAGACGGCAATATTGGCATATTCGGTTCCTCCGGCTATGGAAAATCTACTACTCTATTAACTTTACTACTGCAATTTTCGGAGATGAATAGCCCGGAAGTATTTCAATTCTACATTTTCGATTTCGGAAACGGTACATTACTTCCCTTACAGCAATTACCACATACGGGAGACTATTTCCGATCCGATGATCAGAGGAAAATTGAGAAATTCATGAACTATATTACCGAGGAAATGGAATCGAGAAAACAGTTATTTCGTAATCAGCAGGTTAGTAATATTCAACTTTATAACACGATTAGTGAACATAAGCTACCGCTAATATATATTACGCTCGATAATTTTGATTTAGTTAAAGAAGAACTGCAGGAGATGGAAAGCAGGTTTGTGCAAATTGCTAGAGACGGTCAATCGCTCGGTATTTACACAGTATTGACTGCTACGAGAGCAAATGCTGTCAGACAAGCATTAATGAGTAATTTAAAAACGAAAATTGTCCATTACTTAATGGATACATCCGAAAAGTTGAACATACTGGGAAGAACACCGTATGAAACGGAAGCCACCCCCGGTAGAGCTTATGTAAAAAAAGAGGAAGCGTTTTTAGCTCAAATTTATATGCCGACAGATGGTCAAACCGATATAGAAGTACTAGAACAAATAAAAGATAAAGTAACATTAATAGCAGAAAGCTATGCACAAGATGAAAAGCCAGAACCAATTCCAATGCTTCCAAGCACATTGGACTTCGTTAGCTTCCATGACAATTATGGCATCCGGAAGCAAAAAGGTCTCTTGCCAATAGGTCTTGACGAAGACAGTGTCAGACCAGTCTATATGAACATAAATAAAAATAAGCATACTCTTGTTATCGGAGATGCGCAAAAGGGAAAAACAAATGTTCTTAAATTGATGATGGAAATTATGCTTGAAATTTCTGAGGTGAACATAGGTTTATTTGATTCCATCAGCCATCACTTAAACACTTATGCCGAAGAAGAAAAAATTGATTATCTTGAAACAAAAGAAACGATTGTAACATGGCTTGAAAGCGTAGAGAAGGAACTTTCCGAAAGAGAAGCGTCCTATTTAGAAGCTGTAGCTAAACGCACAGCAAATCATTTAGACTTCCATCCAATTGTTCTTATGATTGATGGAGTCGGACATTTTCAGCAACAGATAGATACAACGATACAAACGAAATTAACCCAGTTGATGAAAAATTATAGCCACCTTGGCTTCCATATGATTGTCACCGGAACTTCATCAGAATTTACTAAAGGATTTGATCCATTGACCAATGAGTTAAAACAAGTTAAACAAGCTGTGCTGTTAATGAAAAAGATGGAACAAAGTTTATTTAATTTGCCTTTTACAAGAAATGAACAGGAAATTCAGGCAGGCTACGGGTATTATATTGAGAACGGTGATGCAACAAAAATACAGATCCCTCATTGTGAGTTGGAAAGGGTGATGAGCAGTTGAATCAAGGATTACCATCTTCTTTAGCGTTAATAGTAAAAGTACTAGTTATTTTATCTATTCCATTGTTGATGTTTCGGTATGTAGACAGTCAGCCGGTTGTGAAAACATCCGAACCTGAAGAAACAGCTACAAGAAGCATTGCTATAGTAAATGAAGATGTTGGAGTTGAGGAGGACGACGAGCCTGTTATAATTGGTAAAGAGGTGGCCAGTTTATTAAATGATCAGGCCGATTACAAATGGACCGTCATAAGTCGAAGTGCGGCAGAGCATGGATTTGCCGATGAAAAATATGATGCAATACTTTATGTTCCTTCTGATTTTTCAAAAGACGTCATGTCGTTTAAAGAAGACTCACCAAATAAAGCTTCCATTGATTACGTCATACAACCGAATTTGGAAGCGAAAAATAGGCAACGGGTTCATAAGGAAATGGCATTAGCAAAAAAATAAAATAAGTAAAGAAATGGCAGTTACATATTGGAGCTATGTATCACAAGAAATCGATCATATTCGTGAACAATTTGATGCTATTTTGGAAAAAGAAATTGCATTTCAAGAAGCAATGCATTCTTTCTATACGCCTTCATCCAAAAAGCTAGTCGGTGAAATTGAATCTCTTCGGGATCGGTTTGAAACAATTGCGAACCAGACAAATCAAATTGATGAGCAGTCATCCTCAAGTGTTCAACTTGCTAATGAAGCCGAGAATAAAATGAAAACATTTGTGGAAGCACTTGAATTATACAAAGAAACGCAACAGGAACAGCAAAAGCTGTTGACTGATGCACAAAAGAAAAGCGAACAGGAAATATCTAAATCACTTAATCAATTTAACCAAACAATAGAAGAACAGGCGCAATTAAAAGAGGATCAACTGAAGACTATTTCGAAAACAGTTCTTAAACTTGAAGAACAAAATACAAATCTTCTAGGGAGAATTACCGGTAACATTAACCAAGGGAAAGAAACGATTCAAAACTGGGTCGACTGGAAAGAGCAAAATAAATCAACCTATACACAATTAAATGATGAAATTATGAAAATTGTTACGAGCTATCATCTGGAATCTCTGCAAACAGCTTATGAAAATATGAATAACGAAATCCAAAAGCTTGCTGAATCCGATTTGCAGGGTGAATGGATTGTGCCAATAAAACCGGAAGATGAAGAAAGCCTATCTGTTGATCAATTGAAAGCATTTGTAGCTGATCTAGAAACGGAAATCATGAATCTAAAGAACTCAGAAGAAAACACAAATGCAGAAAACAATGCCGAAGATCCACCTGAAGGAGATGCTAATAACGAAGGTGGCGAGAATACAAACGATCAACAAAATGGTATGGACTGGACAAGTGTTGAAAATAGCCTAGAAAGCGTAAAGAATGAGATTACCACTCTGGAGGCTAAGACAGGACAAGAAGACTTGAATAATTACATTGAAGTTATCGAGAATTTAAATGATAAGCTGCTCAATAACTTTGATGATATAAAAAGCAATTTAGTTAATAGAACTGAAAATAAACAAGCAAAAATTATTGAATTAATAAAAGATGAAGATAAAAAGTTGGATTTGCAGGAACGTTTCAATCAATTAAAGAAAAAAGACCGAAAAACATTTACCGCTTTAATGAATTACAACGATGCATTAAATAGATATGAAACTATGCTAGTTCAACAAGGACCTTCCAGTGTTGTTGCGGAAAAAATAGAAGAACTAAACATTGATGACAAGATCAACCAGCTGTTTTCACAAGTGAAAACAACGTACACGTCAAAATTACAGCCGATATTCGGTGTAAGCGATGAAGAAGTGATGACGTTGCAGGAGCAAAAGGAAAGTTTTACGGAGCAAATAAGTGCGGTAAGTTCAATGATTGAAGAATATAAGAAAGTAATTGAACAGGAACAGCAACACACAGAAAAATTACTGGAAAGCATGCAAACTAACGTTGCAGCAATTTCCGGGGAAATTGATGATATTGTCACGAATCCGTTCGAATGGGAAGAATCACCGTCGATTCAATACTTGGACGGAAAAATGATATTCCAGACTCAGCAAGGAACATTGGACGATATGGAACAATTATCCGACTCGGTTGCATCTCTTGGTGAAAGTCAAAGCAATATAACGGAGTCAACGGAAAAACTGCAACAAAATGTTGGAAATGTACAAAGCCAGTCAGATGAGTTAAATAATCGCTGGTCAGTTAATGTAGCATCGACGGAAAAGGTTAAAGACGACGTATATGACGTTCTTGGTAATACTGTAGTAGACGGTCAGTCCAATCCAATTGTATATGATTATTTATCCGATCCGGTTCAAGTACAAGTACAAGGACAAACAAAGGGTAAAGTACTTACGCAGGAAGAAGATCGTATTCCACCGGTAATTTTGTTTATCATCATTCTGATTAGTGGATTGTTAATCGGGTTTTTAAGTCACTATTATGCCGGGAGTTCCTTACTCGTTCAAAGTGGATTGTTCCTAATATTAACTGTTTCGGTAGGTCTTATTATTAGTGTGTATGGCCTTAATATATACGCACTTGACGAAGCACAATCGATTAAATGGTCTTTCATTACTATTGTTTTATTGCTGGCTTGCGCCAACATCATTAGAGGTTCTTTATTTATAGGACCTTTCATTGGTTGGATCGCAAGTATAGTAATGATCGTATTTTTCGTAACACCGTTAATCGATATTGTCGTACCGGATTTTTCTTTCAGCAATCCAATTGCAAATGTTTATATGAGTTTGCAGTACGGAAATGAATCTGGGCTGTACTTGACAATGGCTATCTTGTTAATTTTATCTGTAATTATTTCTGCCATGATCTACGGTTGGCAATTAATGCGGAATAAGCAAAAGGTGAATGCCAATGAAGAAAGTGTTACGTAGGACAATTTTGCTACTCATGTTGTTGGGTATGCTCGAATTTAATGTTGGTATTTTGTCTGCGGAGGAACCTAATCCTGTTGAGCCGAATGTTTATGAAGAGAAAAAAATAAACATTCAATCCAATCAAATGCGTGATAACTTGATCAAAAAGCAAGAATTACCTGAAGAGCAAAAGGGGCTTACTTTTGAATTACCCGCAAAAAAAGATACGGATTTTCTGACCAACCAATTATTTCAGACAAATTCTGTGAAAGAAAATAATATTACAGCCAAAGCAAAACAGTTTCATTTATTTGAACGTACGAATGAGCAGTTGGCTGTTAATGATGAAATTGACGAGCAAAACCCGGGCGCCAATAAATTAAAAGTTTTACTTTTATCAATTATCGGGTTTCTTGTTGTGGTGCTTTTCTTCATGATTATTCCGAAATTGAAACAGGAAAGTGTTGCGAAGAGATAAGGCTAGGGTGCATTTACTAAGTATAAAATCACTCTCATTTTAATGGGAGTGATTTTGTGTTTCAACGGTTAACTGCCAGTAATCCTCAACAGCATCTACCGTACAGCTCTTAAGAAGCTAACGAATAGCGGTTCGTTGGAATGCAATTTACAAGAATAATGTTCTAAAATTTAAAGAAAGAAATTTCTTCTGCATTCAGAAGGAGATTAAAGTAATGTCTTTATAGTTTAGAAGATTTCCGAGGTGGGTAATGTAAAGTATAAACAAAAAAGGAGTGCATTCGTTTGGAAAACTTTATGGATCAATACCTTTCGGAAAATTTTATGGAAGGCGTACAAAACTTCGTAATTGCAATTATTGTTTTGCTAATTGGTTGGTTGATTGCGAAACTTATAGGTAGTATGGTTGAAAAAGCATTAAAAAAAGTTGATTTAGATGATAAATTGCTTAATAAGTTTCGAACAAGTGATAAGCCGATCAATGCAGACAAGGTTATTGGTAAAACGGTTTATTATATACTATTATTAGTAGTATTCATTTTATTCTTCAATTTGTTAAATCTAGATATGATTGCTAATCCTTTATCAGATTTAATTTCAACATTCTTTAACTTTATACCTGCCGTGTTAAAAGCAGCGCTAATATTAGCTTTAGCTTGGATAATTGCAGCTGCTGTTCAATGGTTGATTGTAACGGGCACAAAAAAATTAAATTTACACCAGTTTTTATATAAAATTAAACTTGCAAAAACACAAGAAGAAGTCAGTAACTTTATGGAAACATTAGGGAAAGTAGCATTTTATCTAATTTTGTTATTGTTTATCCCTGGTGTATTAGATGCCCTCAGTATCTCAGGGGTTTCAGAGCCATTCAGTAATTTAGTTTCATCATTTTTGGCGTTTATTCCTGTACTTATAACAGCTGGTTTAATATTTGTAATTGGCTGGTTTGTAGCGAAAATTGTCAAAAGTATTGTTGTTAATTTACTGGATGCTGCAGGTTCGGAAAAGTTAATAGCACGCTTGAAACTGAATAAGGTTTTTGAAGGAAGTAGTTTTGCGTCATTTATTGGTAATCTGGTATTTGTTTTCATCATGATACCAATTACAATAGCTGCACTTGAAAAACTTAATTTAACCGGCATTACAGATCCTGCAATTGCAATGTTGAATCAAATCATGAATATGATTCCAAATATTTTAATAGCAGCAGCATTAATTATTGTAGGTATCTGGTTAGGAAAATTAATAGGCGAATACGTTGGTCAATTCCTTGCTCGGATGGGCTTTAATCGTTTAGCACTTCAAATGAACATAGGTTCTAAATTAGACAGCGAACGAAAAATGACTCCGTCTACTATTGTTGGTTATGTTGTACAAGTACTAATTGTTTTCTTCCTAGCGGCTCAAGCTCTTCACGTGATTAAGCTTGACTTTCTAGTTAATATTGCAAAAGCGATTACGGCATATTTACCACTTGTTCTATCAGCCGTACTAATCCTTGGTATAGCCTTTATTTTGGCAAATATGGTACAAAAGGTTTTACTGAATCTATTATCAGGTCCAGCTACTTCTATTTTAGCCGGGTTTGCTAAGTATGCGATTATTGTACTCGCTGTATTTATGGCATTAACACAATTGGGTATTGCAACAACGATTGTTAGCTCCGCCTTTATCTTAATACTAGGTGGTTTAGCATTAGCGTTCGGGCTAGCATTTGGTTTTGGTGGAAAAGATTTTGCACGTAAATACTTGCAAAAATTTGATAATACAATTGATGAAACAAGTACCAAACAATCAGACATTGAGTAATTAACTATTGTTAAGGAAGGGTATCCGAAAAAGAGTTCGGATGCCTTTTTTAAAAGATAAGAATGTATAAAATTTTTCGCGTAGCTCTCCAGCTTCGACGTACAGATTTTTTCGATGAGACGAAAGTGTAGCTACAGTCCCAACATTGAACCACCAGCTCCCGTCTGGCGCCGTCGCTACGTTTCTAAGCAGGGCGCTTAGGCTTTTCTTTAAAAGATAAGAATGTATATAATTTTGTGCATAGCTGTCTAGCTTCGACTTACAAATTTTTTCGATGGGACGAAAGCGTAGCTACAGTCCCAGGATGTTCTAGTGCAAATCTTTTCGGTGGGGCGAGCATTTATGCGCAGTCCCAGGCGGCGCCACAAATCTTTTCGGTGGGACGAGCATTCACGCGCAGTCCCAGGACGTGGCGTTCTAAGCCTGCTAGCCCAGAAACTAGGCGACTTCCTGCAGCGCCTTGCGATAAAGAAGACTTGCCGATTGGCTTAGACAGAGGCTTAGTCGCCCTTATGCCCTTGGGTGAAAGTCATCATCGATTCGGTAAGACAAAGGAATGCCAACTAAAAACGGACTTTGCGCCCAACTCACGTATCCCCTTTTGCAGGGGCATGATTCCTTTATCTTAGGGTATATGGGAATGTTCGATTAAAACCGCCACTTTGCGTGGCGACATCGAACCACCAGCTCCCGTCTGGCGCAGTCGCTACGTTTCTAGGCAGGGCGCTTACGCTTTTCTTTAGTTACCCGGATTATCTATTTTCTTGAAAAGCATTTTCTATTTTAGAACGACCTTCGTTGATTCCCGGGTGAAATTGGATAGAAGCAGATTCTCTAACAGCTTTTACACGATTCATCGCTTCCTTTAGTGGGGTTTCCAAATTACTATTATCTTTTTGAATGTTTTTTACGATCGAAAGTCCGGCTAAATTACCCTGCTCCTTGGCGACTTTAGCACTCTCAATTCCAGTAATATTACCAGCAACATATAATCCTTCCACCGGAGTTTCCATTTGTTCGTTATGTACCGGAACATGTCCACCAAGTTCCTCGATATACCGAAAAGGACAACCGGCTACAGAAGCAAGCTCTGCGAGAGGGTACAATCCGCCAGCTATACAGACAAAATCGACTTCAATTGTTTCTTCGCTGTTCGGAACGACTTTGCCATCTGCTGTAAGCGAGCACATCGTAACCGATTCCACTTGTTTAGCTCCATTGATTTGCACAATAGCTTTTCTAATGTGAATCGGCATTCCCCACATTTTAATACCGTTTTTAGGATAAAATTGAACGGCTAAATTACGCACCCATGCTGCTTTTGCAAATTTGCTACCAAATCGAAGGAAAGCAGACGGTGCCAAATGGCCAATACGCGCCAATGCCTCCATTACTTTGCTCGGATTTGCGGCATCCCCTGTTACTGGATTCGCAACAGGCAAGGCCATGCTATGAAGATCAACCCCTGCAAGTTGTAGCTCACGGGCAATGGCTGCCGAAAGGACATTTACTCCTGCAACGATCCCTTTAGTACCAACACGTACGCGATGTACATTCGTCATGACTTGCGCCGCTCCAATCGACATAACGCCCGGTAACGTCCAACCGGGTATGGGGGCAGCTGTTTCTGCAGCTCCAGTAGCAATAAGAACAGCTTTTGTATCGAATATTTTTTCATTTGTATGAACTCGAAAACAGTTATCCATTTTTTCAAGGTGGTGCACGGAAATTCCGCATTGTATTTCTGTATGTAGCTTATGTGCTTCATCGACGAGCAATTTTGTTTCTTCCACGCCATTCCACCATTCACCTGAAGGTTCCTGGTGAAGCTGTCCTAGCAAGCGACCACCAGGGCTTGGGAACTCATCCAGTACAAGGACATGTAAATCCCGTTTTCGACATGCATTTGCAGCTGATAATCCTGCCGGTCCTGCGCCAATAATGATGACATCATACAAGAGGATCACCTTCTTTTTTGTTGCTGTTTGATTTAAATTCTTCATATGTACGAGGAAGTTTCTCATCGTTCGATGCTTTCTTTAGTGGTAGCGGCTGTGGTTTTCCACTTTCAACAACCATGTTTTGTTCAATTGGTGTTAAGCACGCTCGTACACTGGAAGTCGTATCAACGGTTACGCGACATTCGAAGCAATGACCAATATTACAATATATTCCCCGAGGTGCTTCTGTTTCTTCATGAACACGTAGCGTACGTATGCCATTAGCTAATAGCGCAGAAGCAATTGTATCGCCACGGCGGCCATGATACGTTTTGCCATCAAACGTAAAAGTAATCGACTCTATATTTTTTAGCTTTCCTAAGATTGGGTGGTCTTCAATTCGATTATTTTCCATTTTCATAACCTCCTAAAGCGCCCATCGAGATAGGGCGGACCGGGGGCTGGACTTTTAGAGGAATATGATTGCTTGGTATCTCCCCCGTTACTTCGCTTAAAATAGCATCAACAGCGGGACGGCAAGTGCGACCTCCGCAATACCCCATTCCGGCTCTCGTCCGCAATTTTACTTCCCGGGCAGAACATTTATATGTATTCACAGTTTGTTTTATATCGTTTATCGATACTTCTTCACACCGGCAGACGATTAAATCATCCACAATAATTCTCCTTTCACTTTCTATGAAGCAGTAAAATATTGAACAACAACCATTTTTATCTTAACATAAATATGACAAGGCTTAACCTTGAATAATATTATTTTCAATCAGAGTTATTCATTATTCTATCATATAATGATTTAGTGTAATAGATTCCGATTTTTTAAATTCATAGAGTTATAGATTTCATGTAAAGAACGTACGAAAAAGGGGAATTAAAAGGGGGGCCTTAGCGTGTCTGCTGAAAAACATGCGGAAGTTGCAATTATTGGTGGAGGAATTGTTGGTTGTGCGATTGCGTATTACGTTGCTAAAGCTGGAATGGATTGTGCGATTATCGAAAAAAATGATATTGCAAGCGGTACGTCTTCGCGTTGTGATGGGAATATCACAATAGTTGATAAAGATCCAGGGTTTGACAGTAAAATGTCATTAGTAAGCCAAGAATTAACTGTTGACTTGAATAATGATTTGGAGCTTCCTTTTGAATACAGGGCACATGGTAGTATATTAGTTTGTGATAATGAAGAGGAAATGGAAGCGGCTACTGAATGGGTAAAGGTTCAGAATGATTCAGGATTGAAATTTAACGTGTTGGATCAAGTGGATATTCGTAATGAATCTCCTTATTTTGCTGATGATATTCCAGGAGGGCTGGAATGTGAGACGGATTCGTTAATTAATCCTTATTTATTTTGCTATTCCTTGATCGAAAAAGCAAAGCAGTATGGGTTAAAAGTAATCACAAATTCGGAAGTAACAAATATATCCAAAGAAGAAGATTTCATAATTGAAACGAATAAAGGAACGTTTACTGCAAAAAAGGTCGTTAATGCAGCAGGAGTATGGGCACCTTTTATAGGTGAAATGCTGGATATTGACATTCCAATCAGACCGAGGAAAGGGCATATACTTGTTGGCGCAAGACAGGAACCAGTTATGATGCGCAATGTAATGGAATTCGGCTATTTAATGAATAAATTCGGCCGCGATCGGAAAGTAGATGCAAGAACAGCAGAACACGGGGTTGCATTAGTACTCGAACCTACTGAAAGCCAAAACTTTTTACTCGGAAGTAGCAGGCAATTTGTTGGTTATGATGGACGTGTTGATATAAATGTTGTTCAAACGGTTGCAAATCGGGCATTGCGATTTTTCCCAAAGATGAAGGATTTTAATTTAATTCGTTCGTATACGGGTTTACGCCCATGGACAGAGGATCATTTACCGATTATTTCATCAGTAGAAGAAGTTCCAGGATTTTTTATTGCCGCAGGTCATGAGGGAGACGGCATTAGTCTCGCTACCGTTACTGGTAAATTAATCGAGCAACTCATTAAGGAAGAGGAGACCGTAATTCCTGTGGAGCCTTTAAGGTACGATCGATTAGCGGAAGGAGTAACCTTATAAGGGAAAAAACATAATGAATTAGGAGAGAATGCGTATGTCAATCGTAAAGAAAGTATTTGACCAGATAGATGCATCCTGGACTGAGGAAGTGCACTTTTTGCAAAAACTAGGGAGATTTCCGAGCACGTTAGGAAATGAAGCGGCTATCCAACAGTTTGTTGCCGATAAGTATAAGGAGTTGGGGCTTAATACAGATGTATTTATTCCAGATGAAGAGGAAATTAAAAAAATCCCCGGCTATGGTCCACATGAATTGCCTTACGAAGGGCGTCCTGTTGTTGTTGGGAAATGGGAAACGAAGGGGAAACCAATAGGAAAAAGCCTTATTTTACAAGGTCATATTGACGTTGTCAGTGCCGAGCCGCTACGACTATGGGATGTGGACCCATGGGCGGCAAAAATTGAAGGCGATCGCATGTATGGACGAGGTATTTGTGATATGAAAGCTGGAGTGGCTGCCCTTATATACGCTGTCCAGGCAATTAAGGATGCAGGTATTGAATTGGGTGCTGATTTATTTGTCCAAAGTGTTTATGAAGAAGAAGTAACAGGAAATGGTGCGGTTGCTACAATTGCAAAAGGGTATAAAGCGGATGCTTGCTTGATACCCGAACCGTTCGGGCCTAACGCAGTTGCTTCACAGATTGGTGTCCTTTTAATGAAAGTACGTGTGACTGGAAGTGGTGCTCATGTGCTTGGGGCAAACCAAGCTGTCAATGCTATTGAAAAGGCATATGTTCTTATAGAGGAATTGAAAAAATATGAGTACGAACTTAATTATATACGAGCAAAACATCCATCTTTTCAAGAGGTTGATCACCCATTAAATGTTAATATTGGTGTAATTCAAGGCGGCGACTGGGCATCAACCGTTCCAGCCGATTGTATGTTTGAAGCACGAGTAGGCTTTTATCCTGATATTGATCCGAAGCATGTGATAAACGAAATTACAGATCGGTTAATGAAGGTAGCAGATAACGATCCATGGCTTTGCAACATGAAGCCTGAAATTAGTTTTTACGGACACCATGCTTGGGGTGTGGATTTGGATAGAGACCATGATATCTTCAAATGTCTGAAAAAAGCGCACAGTAAAGTGCATCGGGAGCCGATGGAATATCTTTCCGTTACGGCAACTGTTGATACAGCAGCATATAATATTAACGGTATTCCTGCTACTTGTTATGGTCCTGCTGGGAAAAATATTCACGCACCGAATGAGTGGGTGGATCTGCCAAGTGTAAAAGAGTGTACGAAAGTTTACGCCGCTTATATATTGGATTGGTGCGGTGTCCGAAATGAATCTGAATTTCTGGAGGATAAACCAAAATTAATTAAAGCATAAACTATGCCGGGATTGAATAGATGGGATTTGCCATTCAATAATAGAGGAATGAAAAATCCAGAGCTTGTAGCTCTGGATTTAAATTATTGTTTCAGCAAATTGTTGGATTCACGTATAAAGGCGGGGAGATCATTAGGCGTACGACTTGTTACAAGTTGCTTCTGACATACAACGACTTCTTTGTCGTGCAACTTTGCTCCTGCATTTTCCAAATCGACGTGAATGGACTTATACCCCGTCGTATCCCGACCTTCAAGCGTTCTTGCTGTAATTAATAATTGGGGACCATGACAAATGGCAAATACCGGCTTTTTAGCATCCATGAAAGCTTTTGCAAATTTTACAAACCGATCATCTGCGCGGAGAATGTCGGGTGAAAAGCCCCCGGGAATAAATAATGCGTCAAATTCATCTGGTTTTACCTCGTCAATGCCTTTGTCTATAGTTACTTTTTCTCCCTTTTTTCCTTTTATTTCAGTGCCTGCCTCTTTTTCAATCGTCACTACTTCATGACCTTCTTTTTTATATGAATTTGCAGGCTCCGTAAACTCCGAATCCTCAAACATGTCCGTAATTAATGTTGCAATCTTTGTCATTATTAAAACACTCCTTATACTTATTCTTATATTTTATATACCCAGTCAGTTGTTATTCCAAACTAAAGTAAAATATATCTGTACTATTTGAACAAAAACATGCTATAATAATAAAGCGATGAGCTGATTTGTGTAAGTCGAAGAACGCTCACATGTGGATGTGAACACATGGTTTTTCGCCACAAATTTCGTAAAACGCCTGTATTCAATTACAGGCGTTTTTAATTTGTGCCAATTCAGATAAACTGAACAATTACATTTCATATGCAATCTTAATTTATCCATTCAAAACAATTCCGCCGTTTACGTGTAATACCTGCCCAGATACATAAGTGGAATCATCGCTTGCTAAATATACGTATGCAGGCGCAACTTCACTTGGCTGACCAGGTCGCTTCATTGGTGTATTGCCACCGAATTGACCTACTTTATCTTTGGAAAAAGATGCAGGGATTAGCGGTGTCCATATAGGACCAGGAGCAACCCCGTTTATGCGGATACCTTCACTTACCATATTTTCCGACAGTGATCTTGTAAATGCAGTGATTGCACCCTTAGTTGACGCATAGTCGATTAAGTCGTCACTACCTCCATAAGCTGTAACAGACGAGGTGTTAATAATTGTACTTCCCTTCCTCAAGTATGGCATCACAGCTTGCGTTAAATAAAACATACCGAAAAAGTTTGTTTGAAATGTTTTCTCAAGCTGTTCGCTTGAAATGTCCAAAAAATCATCCAAAGGGTGCTGTTCACCGGCATTATTCACAAGGATATCAATTTTGTTGAATACGTCCAGAGTTTCTTTTACGACTTGTTTGCAAAAGGATTGATCTCCGACATCGCCAGCAATTAAATGGCAACTGCCACCTTCGTTTTCGATGAGCTCTTTCGTTCTTTCAGCATCTTTATCTTCATCCAAATAAACGATGACTACTTTTGCTCCCTCTTTTACATAGTGGAGGCTTATAGCTCTTCCGATTCCGCTATCGCCACCGGTTATAATTGCTGTTTTTCCTTTTAATTTATCGCTGCCTTTATACCCATCCCGAATGTATTCAGGTGCAGGCTTCATATTATGCTCCAAACCTGGCTGACGATTCTGCTTCTGGGCTGGAGGTGTAATTTTTCCATTCTTTTCGTCCATTGAATCCACTGTTAATGACCCTCCTGATGTTATAGTCGTTTCGCTAAACAATGTACCCATATAAGATAAAATTAAAACCATATAGTGAATGAAGCACAGAAAAGGTGCGGAAAATGATACTTTTATATACATTCTGTTTTAAAGTAGTGAGTACAATTGAGCTGATTTTCATGGACAAACAACATCCACCTACATATGGAGCAGGTGGATGTTGTTCTTAATGTATTTGTTGCTTATAAAAATCAAATGCATCCATAGCCAATGTCACACCTTGAGAAAAAGCAGCACCCCCACCCAGAGCTGCAGAAACTGCTATTATTTCCGTCATTTCTTCCTCAGTCGCTCCGTGTTCAACTGCGCCTTTTGCATGGTATATAATGCAATATTCATCCTGTGCATACATACTGATTCCTAGTGCTGTTAGTTGCTTGTTTTTTTCACTTACTGCACCTTCACGAAAACACTCTTCCGTGAAATCAAAATATTCTTGTACGACTTCAGGTAGGTGTTTTTGTAAACGACTGCTCCCTTGTTTGTAATCCATAATCGATTGATCGAAATAATTGGCTGGTTCATTTTCTTGCGGATTCATTGTATATCACTCCACTTTTTTGTTTAGTATGGCTTGAAAAGGATAGAATACTCGTTGAATTTCCATAAAAACATCTAGCACATTTATTTAATAATTTGGTCCAAGCGAGGAATAATAGGTGTGCTAAGTGAGCAAAGAAGGAGGAACGAAATTGAATCAACAGGATATTCGTCATGAGATCGAAAAAGTTTTGGATCATGATCATGTAGGAACGATGGCAACTATTAAAAACAATAAGCCCCAGTCACGTTATATGACATTTCATCATGAAAATTTGCAACTTTTTACTGCAACAAATGAGGAAACGCATAAAACGGAGGAAATAATTAAAAATCCATATACGCATGTTATATTGGGGTATGAAGGTGATGGATATGGTGATGCATACGTGGAGTACGAAGGGAAAGTTTCAATAAGTGATTCGCCTACCCTAAAAGAAAAATTATGGGTCGAGGAAATGGAAAAATGGTTTGATGGTCCGGATGATCCAAATTATATTGTATTGGAAATTAATCCAACTCAAATCCGTCTAATGAATAAAAATAATCATACTTCTGAACAACTTGAACTGGATTTAATGTAAACTTGCATTATCCAATTTAAAAATTGGGAAAGGAGATTTTCTTATTTATGAGTAAAAACAAGAAGGATCAAGTAAGTGATGAGCAAGCAGTACGTAAACACTTATCAAGAAAATATGACCATGAATTAGCAAATGAACCGTTAACGGCAAATGAAAAATATAATAATAAAAAAACGAAAAAAAGACAATAACGACCATAAACGAATCGACTGCGCGCAATAGGCATCCTCGATTCGTTTATGAAAAATTAGACGTTATGACGATTATTCAACAGTTTTGATAAAGGATAAACACCAATGCTTTGAAATATCAAAGATAGAATAACAACTGAATATCCAATGGAGCCGATTTGATTCGAGCTGTTTTCTGCACTTAGTGTAAATGATAACAGCAAAAAGATAGACATCGTTCCTTTAATCCCCGCCCAGGAAATAATGACGGATTGATCCCACGTTATGTGATTCCAATGGGAAAAAATTTTTAATGTACCTGAAACAATAATAAAACGAATGAACAGTGACGCAAAGAAAATAATAATGACAAGTGTCCACTTGTCGTGCCATAAGTAAGAGGTTGCTTCCATACCGATCAGTAAAAAAAGCATGCTAAGCAAGGAAGGCTCCACAACACCCCAAAAGCTGTCCAATTTTTCACGATAATGATCCTCTTTATTTATATGACTAAATTCCCATGACAACATGATGCCTGAAGCAACTGTAGCAAGAACTCCGGAGAAACTGAATTGCTCGGCAAGATGAAAACCGCCATACGCCATAACAATGCTTAACATGACTTGGTAATTCTGTTGGGGAAATAGATGAACTGCTTTACTTAACAACCAGCCAACAATGATTCCTAAAACTATTCCTCCAAGTGAAACGGTTAAAAACGATTGAAGAAAATCGAGCAATTGTAAAGATTGGTTTTTCGTGTACATGTTAAATAAAACGGTGAATAATACAATACTCGTACCATCATTTATCATCGATTCGCCATCAACGATATTGGCGATATCGGGGCTATCGGAGGAATTTTTTAAAACAGAAACGACCGACACAGGGTCAGTCGGTGTTAGAATGGAAGCTAGTAATAAAGCACCTATAAATGAAACGCTTGTGAAAAAGAAGCCGATATAATAAATCAAAATACCTAATAAAATAACAGTTGCAACAATGCCAAATGTACTTAGAAAGCCAATAATACGTGCATGCTTCCGTAATGCTCCCGAAGAAAATTGATAAGCAGAAACAAAAAGCAAACCAAGCAGAAAAACGGAATAAATCATATCTTCTGTCACTTTAATTGAAGAAAAATAAGGTGTAAATGACAACCCCGTACCGATTAATACGAGAATAACAGGGACAGGCAAATTTTTTTGTTTGATATCAAATGTAAAAATAAGATAACCGATCGCTAATAGTAAGACAATGTGCGGAATGGTCATTATTTATACCCCCGTATTTTACGTCATGTTGTCATATTTAACACATTGGCAACTTATTAAACTTATTTACTATCTACTAAACTATTTGTGATCTAAAAAAATAATAGATTGAAACAATTTGAAAGCATCAAAAGTAAGTTATAATAGAGTAAGCAAATCATAAATGAACAAGCAACATATAGCGTTACAATCTTAATTACAAAGGAGACAGGTCTAATGAAAATTTTTCATACTGCCGACTGGCATCTTGGTAAGCTTGTACAAGGTATTTATATGACGGAAGACCAAGAATACATACTGGACCAATTCTTATATGCAGTGAAAACAGAAAAACCGGATGCAGTTATTATTGCCGGTGATTTGTACGATCGAGCCGTACCACCAACTGAAGCGGTCCATTTACTGAATAATGTTTTAGAGACAATTGTGCTGGATCTGGAAACACCAGTCTTGGCTATTGCTGGAAATCACGATAGTCCTAGCAGGCTTCACTTTGCGAGCAGCCTGCTTAAAAACAACGGCTTATATATCGTTGGACAACTGACGAAAGACCTTAATCCTGTTGTTTTGCACGATGAGCATGGAGAAGTACATTTTCATCTAATTCCTTATTGCGATCCGAGTGTTGTCCGCCATCTTTTCCAAGATGAGGAGATTATTACACATAACGATGCAGCAAGAAAAATAGTGGAAGAGATTAATAGAAAAAAAGATCCAAAGGCAAGACACGTTTACGTAGGACATGCCTTTATCACTCCATACGGTGAAGTGGAAGAAAATACGAGTGATTCGGAACGGCCTCTTTCCATCGGTGGAGCAGAATATGTCAATGCACAGATTTTTTCTGAATTTCATTATACGGCCCTTGGCCACTTACACCAGGCACATGTTGTTTCAGCGAATAACATCCGTTATGCTGGTTCAATTTTAAAGTATTCTATTTCGGAAGAGCATCATCGAAAAGGGTTTTATATTACGGATATCGACAAAGCGGGCGGAATATCTGTTGAAAAATGCAATCTTGTTCCTAAAAAAGATATGCGCACTGTAGAGGCATCGATGGATGAATTATTAACTTACCCAACTAATGAAGATTATGTGTTTGTTAGATTGGTAGACGAAACGGCTATTTTGTCTCCAATGGAAAAAATACGCTCCGTTTTTCCGAATGCGATGCATGTGGAACGGAAAAATTACGTCTTATCTAATGGTTCAGGGCAGGTT
The DNA here is from genome assembly GCF_051846915.1 of Virgibacillus sp. W0181. NCBI lineage: Bacteria > Bacillati > Bacillota > Bacilli > Caryophanales > Bacillaceae > Virgibacillus > Virgibacillus sp. W0181. Next base: position 161,368 of record NZ_JBPYCR010000003.1, on the reverse strand, counting down.
GATCAAACGAAAGAACGTACGGAGATGAGCGATCTGGAACTTTTTAAAGCATTTTACAAGCAAGTTAAAGGATTTGAAGCAACGGAAGAAACGGAAAGCCTTTTTAAAGATGTGTTAAATGAGCTGCTGCAAGAAGAAACCCCAACATTAAAAACAGGAAAAGATAAAGAATTTGTAACGAATTAATCAGAATAAGGGGGGATAAAATTGAAACCACTAAAGTTAAAAATGACGGCATTTGGACCGTATAAAGATACCGAATCCATTGACTTTACGGAATTAAAAACGAATCGCTTGTTTGTTATATCGGGCAATACGGGTGCTGGAAAGACAACGATCTTTGATGGTATTTGTTTTGCATTATATGGTTCAGCAAGTGGCCGGGATCGGGAAAACATAACGATGCTTCGAAGTGACTTTGCGGAAGATGATACACATACCGCTGTAGAACTGGTATTTACAATTCATGGGCGAAAATATCGGATACTTAGGCAATTGGGGCATGTAAAAACAGGTAACAAATCAAAAACCGGGGATCGCTACGAGTTTTTTGAAATCCGGGGTGATAAGGAAGTTCCTTGTGTCGATCGTCAAATCGTGTCGGAAATTGACAAAAAAGTAGAGTCGATTATTGGATTAACTCAGGATCAGTTTAAACAAATTGTTATGTTGCCCCAGGGCGAGTTTCGAAAACTGTTAACTTCACAAACGGAGAATAAAGAAGCGATTTTAAGACGTTTGTTTAAAACAGAATCATATAAAATAATCGGCGAACGATTAAAAGAAAAAAGATCGCTTATAGAGGAGCGTTTTAAGCAAGAACAGCAAACATTAGATACATATGTCCAAAACATTCATGCTGCATTACCGAGACGGGAAGAGTCCGCTTTATTTCATTTGTTGGATGAAGCGCATTTTAATATGAATCAATTAATGGATGCAATAGCGGAAGAAATCACGTTTTTAAAAAACAAAATAACAGTCGATGAAAAAAAATATGATGAAGCATATGAGGAACATGAAAAAAAAGCACAAGCTTACTACAAACAGAAAGCAATCAATGAACGATTTACAGAACTTGCAGCTAAAGAGAATCGACAAAAAGAGCTGGGTGAACAGGCTCCGCTTTATAAAGAAAAAGAAGTGCAGCTGAAAAATGCGGAAAAAGCAAATGAGCTTAGACCGTATGAAAAGCAACTGCAAGAATTACGTAAAGACGAAAAAATAAAGCAATCTGACTTTGAACTTGCCCAAAAAGAACAAAAAGAGGCAGAGAGTAAACAATTCCAAGCAAAAAAGCATTTCGAAGAGGAGGAAAAGAAACAGCAAGACAGAGAAGCAGTAAACCAAAAGTTAAATCGTCTGCATGAATTTTTGCCAGCTGTAAAGGCAATCGATGAAGAAAAAAACCGACTTCAAATTATCGAAAAGAATTTACAGTCAAGCTTTACTCAACTAGATAAATTATCAAATCAGCTCATCCAGATGGAACAAGTCATGGAAAAAGAAGAGAGACAAATCAAGGCACTTGACAAACGGGTGGATCGTTTACCAGATAAAAAGGAAAGTCTTAGCGCAATGAGGGAAAAAGCTACTGTCTTAAAAGGATATTTGGATGGGAAGAAAAAGCAGGATGCGTTAGTGAAAGAAATGAATGAAAAACAAAGAGCTTACGAAAAAATAAAAAGTGAATATATACCAATGGAGAAAAGATGGCTGCATAATCAAGCAGCTGTACTTGCTTCTCATTTACATGAAGGGGAAGCATGTCCTGTATGTGGAAGTGAAACACATCCAAACAAGACAGGTACAGAGGAAGAACTTGTAACGAAAGAACAGCTTGAATCCGTAAAGAAAATGCTCGATGAAGCTGATGCTTTATATAGAGAGCTTACAGCTGCCTATAAAGTGAATAAATCCCAGCTGAAGGAAAAACAAGAATCACTGCTAGAATATCATATAACGATCAATGAAGCGGATCAAGAAATGAAACGATTGGTTGAAGATGGAAAACGGTTAAATGCTGAAGTAATTCATTTGGAAAAAGACAGAAAAAAACTAACTGAACTCAAAGAAACACATGAAAAAACAATCAACGAGCATAAAAAGCTTGACCATCAAAAGAAAGAATTAGACGAAGCTTATCAAAAACAAAAAAGCGAGTTCGACAGAAGTGTTGCTGTTCATGAAGAAAGAATTCGCGTCATACCTGAGGAAGCAAGATCTTTAAATGCATTGGAGAAAAAGATTAAAGAATTGGATGAATTGAGGAACCGGCTTAATCAGGCATGGGAACAAGCCCAAAAAGATTATCAGCAAGCGAGAGAAACAGAGACAAAAGCAGTTTCTAATTGTACACATGCTGTCAATCAACTAGATGACGTACAATCGAAAAGAAAAGCACTGGAAAAGCACTTTGCAGAACTGCTTAAGCAAGCGAATTTTACTTCAGAGGAAGCTTATCAGCTAGCAAAATTAACAGTGGAACAGCGACAAACGTTAAAAGATGATATTGATCATTATAATAAAAATAATTCTACGATTAAACAACAGATAAAAGAGTTGCAAATAGAGTTGAAGGATAAACAAAAGACTGATTTAACGGTGCTTCATGATCAGTTAAAAGCGCTCAAAGGAATGTATGAGCATGCGTTAAAAACAGTTAACCAATCTAAAGAGTACGAAAAAGAAGCATTGAATTTAAAAATGAATATAAAAAACGCTTCTGAAACGTTACAAAAATACGAAGAAAAATTAATGTTGATAACTGATTTGTATGATGCAATCAGGGGACAAAACAGCCAAAAAATTTCTTTTGAAAGATATTTGCAAATTGAATATTTGGAACAAATCATTGATGCGGCTAACCATCGACTCAAACGGTTATCAAATGGACAGTTTTTATTAATGCGAAGTGATCGTCAGGAAGCACATGGGCGGCAAAGTGGACTAGCTCTTGATGTGTATGATGCTTATACTGGTCTGACACGTGATGTCAAAACGCTATCTGGCGGGGAGAAGTTCAATGCTAGTCTTTGTTTGGCCTTGGGCATGTCAGATGTCATACAATCTTTCCAAGGAAATATAGCGATTGACACTATGTTTATTGATGAAGGATTCGGTTCGTTGGATGAAGAGTCATTAAATAAATCGATCGATACGTTAATAGATTTGCAGCATTCCGGAAGGATGATCGGGGTCATTTCACATGTAAAAGAACTAAAAGCTATATTCCCGGCAGTACTCGAAGTAACAAAAACGAAAGAAGGTAATAGTCGTGCAGCGTTTGTTATGCAATAGTTTTTAAACTGTTGCGACGAACCCGCAGGTAGTTCATCATGTATGGAAAATCTATATCTATCAAGACGATTGATTACAATAGCTGAACGGATGGAAGAATGAAATTTATTTTACGATATGTTAGTACAGAAATTAGTGCATGGAAAGGAAGAATCAATATGATAACAACAATTATTTTTGATTTAGATGACACACTACTCTGGGATGAGCGGAGTGTACAAGAGGCATTTCGAAAAACGTGTCAAACCGTGGAGCAAAAATATAATATTGATCCGAATGAACTGGAAAAAAAAGTTCGTGATCAAGCTCGTCGTTTATATGCGACATACGACACTTACGATTTTACGAAAAATATTGGTATCAATCCATTCGAAGGGTTATGGGGACATTTTGATGATGCCGGAGAATTCTTCCAAAAAATGAAGAAAATCGTACCAACTTATCGAACGGATGCCTGGACAAATGGATTAAAAGACCTCGGTATTGATGATCCCGTGCTGGGCCAACAGCTTGCTGAACTGTTTCCGAAAAAAAGGAAAGAAAGTGCATTTGTATATGAAGAGACATTTGAGGTGCTTAATCAGTTAAAAGGAAATTTCAAGTTAGCTTTGTTAACGAATGGATCTCCTAGTCTACAACAAACGAAGCTTGATATAACTCCTGAACTTGTACCTTATTTCGATCACATTATTATTTCAGGCGATTTTGGCAGTGGAAAACCGGACCCTGCATTATTTACACATGCAATAAACAAGCTGGCTGTAAATAGGGAAGAGGTATTGATGGTTGGAGATAACCTGTTAACGGATATTCTGGGTGCCTCACGTGTTGGGATAACGTCGGTCTGGATAAATCACCATGATCAAAAGCCCGATAAAGTAAAACCAACATATGAAATAGCGAGATTAAGAGAGTTGCTCCCTTTAGTGAACCAACTGAACAAATAATATTTTAAAACAATTGACGCGTGGTTTCTTTCGTACAGTTCTTCCGTTTTCAACCTGTCCGTTTAGGTTATAGTACAGTACATATTTAAATGGAGAGGTTGATAGTTAATGAAAAAACGAACTGGAGAAATTGTAACCGACCTTTTAACAAAATGGGATATTGACCGTATTTATGGAATGCCCGGTGACTCTATAAATGAATTGGTTAATGACTTAAGAAAACAAAAGGAAGATATCGATTTTATTCAAATTCGTCATGAAGAAGTCGGTGCACTTGCGGCAAGTGCTTATGGTAAGTTAACTGGTAAAATTGGAGTATGTTTATCAATAGCTGGTCCGGGTGCCATTCATTTATTAAACGGGTTATATGATGCGAAGCAAGATGGGGCACCGGTACTTGCATTAGTAGGACAAGTTTCCAGCAACCAGGTGGGTACAGACGCTTTTCAGGAAGTTAACTTAGAGCAAATGTTTGCAGATGTCTCTGTTTTTAACCATCGCGTAGAAGCGGCTGAACAATTACCTGATCTACTAAATAAAGCGATTCGTACAGCATATGCGCAGAACGGTGTATCGGTATTGATTGTTCCAGACGATCTTTTTGCAGTTGAGCAGCATTATGACAATCCATTAACTTCACCAATTTATGAAAAACCGGCTATTTTTCCGGAACATGATTCCTTAACAAAAGCAGTTGATCTTATTAACGAAGCGAAGAAACCGGTTATTCTCGCAGGGCGCGGGGCTAAGCATTCAAGACAAGAGCTGCTGTCATTTGCAACCCATATCCAAGCGCCAATCGTTTTGAGTTTACTTGGGAAAGGCACGATTTCCGATGATCATGTACTTAATCTTGGACAGCATGGGCAAATCGGCACAAAACCGGCCTATGAAGCGATTATGGACACTGACCTGTTATTGATGATTGGAACTTCTTTTCCATACCCTTCATTTTTACCGAAAAATGTAAAATCCATTCAAATGGAAATAGATCCGCAGAAAATAGGCTCTTTTTATCCAGTTACGATGGGACTTTGTGGCGATGTGAAAATGATTTTACCGGAACTGACTTCTCTGGTCGATGTGAAAACGGATGGAAAATTCCTTGATAAGTACAAAGGAAAAATGAAAAAGTGGCATAAGCAGATGAAAAAGGACAAAAAAGAAACGAGTAATCCGATTCAAGCTCCACAACTATTGTATGGGTTAGAAAAAGTAGTCGATAAGCATGCTGTCATTTCCTGTGATGTCGGTAATGTGACGGTATGGACGGTACGTTATTTTCCTTTTACCAACCAAGATTTTGTTGTATCCGGTAGATTAGCGACAATGGGAGCGGGACTGCCCGGGGCGATTGCTGCACAGTTGGCATATCCAAACAAGCAAGTTGTTGCCTTTTGTGGAGATGGCGGTTTTTCTATGGTTATGCAGGATATGGCAACAGCGAAAAAGTACAATTTGCCAATTAAAGTGATTGTCTTCAACAACAGTGCGATTGCGATGATCAAATACGAACAACAAGAAATGGGACATCTGGATTATGAGACGGAACTGGAAGGTGTTAATTTCGCCAAATTAGCAGAAGGTTTTGGAGTAGAAGGATTTCGTATTGAAAGGCAGGAAGACCTACATGCTTCATTGCAGCAAGCATTCTCATCAAACAAGCCGTCCATCATCGATGTTGCCATTGACGATAAAGCTCCATTACCGGGAAAAATTTCGTATGATCAAGCGATAAAATACGGCGAATACTTGACGAAAGCATTTTTCCAAAACAAAAAGGTTGACTTCCCTAATCTGAAAGAATCGATAAATAGACTACTATAGAGGCAGAAAGCGTTCTGTTGATATTTTACAGTTAAAACTCCCTTTCTCCGATGTTGAATGCCAAAGGAAAAGGGAGTTTCTATATATTGATTGAAGACTGCAAATAATCTTGTGTGAATCTCTTAAGTACGGATAAAACCTATGCCTCATCAAGAAACAGATGCAACGTTTCTCAGCGTATTTTATGCACCTTTTAATTCAACACATCTTTATTGAGTAAGCTTGGAGGAACTTCACCTTTCAGCCCAGCTTCGAGATTTCGAGCAGCAAGCCGTGACATCGCCAATTCTGTTTCGAACGTTGATGACCCGATATGCGGCAAAGTAACAACATTTTGCATATCCAGCAATGGGTTATCATGATTGACAGGTTCTTGTTCAAACACATCAAGCCCAGCAGCAGCAATTTCACCTTTTTGCAAAGCTTCAATTAAGTCATTTTCAATAATCGTTTTTCCACGAGAGCCATTGATGAAAATAGCGGACTTTTTCATGAGTTCAAATTCTCTTTTTCCAATCATTCCTGCTGTTTCATTTGTTAGAGGAGTGATCAACACGACAAAATCAGATTCAGATAGTAAATCATCTAGTGTTCGATAAGCGGCATTATATTTTTCCTCTGCTTCTTTTTTCTTGGTTCGGCTATGATATAAGATATTCATGTTGAATCCATGATGAGCTCTTTGTGCAATAGCTTGGCCAATCTGACCCATTCCGATAATCCCTACTGTTTTATGATGGACATCCACTCCAAAGTATTCTTCATCAAGTGATTCCGTCCAATTACGGCTTTTTACATAATGATCCAACTCCGGCATCCGTCGTGCGGCTGACAATAAAATACCAAAAACGGTATCAGCTACTGTATCTGTTAATACACCTGGTGTATTCGTTGCCATAATATTTCGTTTTGTTAACTCATCGAGATCGAGGTTGTTATACCCAACAGAAACATTGCTAACTACCTTTAAGTGAGGAGCATTATCCAATAGTTGTTTATCAACTTCCAATTCCAAACCAATGATACCTTCCGATTCACTTAGATGTTCCAAGAATTCTGGATCCGTTTTTGTATCTATATTTTTAAAAAACTTAACATCATACTTTCGCTGTAAATCTTCTAAAACAGGCTTTTCTACTCGGTTATAAGCAACAATTTTCTTCTTCAATTTTATTTCCCCCTTTTAATAATATTGTAACATTGTCGATAATCGACATTATTAGGACTACTCTTAAAATAGCTTTATTTAAAAAAGAAGTCAATATAAATAATAGTAAGTGAATATGGAGAGTAAATCTATAAAACTATATAAATGATAGGTTGACGATGGATTACATTAAAAAAAAGAATTCATTGACAAGTAATAAAAAAAGAATTATACTGAATTCACTGAAATAATTGTCGACAATCGACCCAGTAGTTTTACATCTAGTTTGAATTTAATGTTTTACTCATTTTGCTGTGCTTTTATGTTATGTGAAAGCGCATGCAAAAAAATTAAGTGCATAACAAAGCAAGGACTAAAACAATTCCGTCATTCTAATATTATTACATAATGCACTTTATATTTATGAAAGGGGTTGATAGTAACATATACATAATTGTAGGGTATAAGGAGAATTTGATAGTTTTTATTAGAAATCATATTTTAAAGAAATAAAACTAAAGGGGAGAATTTAAACATGGTCAAAAGCATGATCAAAAGAAATTTTGCACTTTTACTATTCGCGTTTGTTTTGATTGCACTAGCAGCTTGCGGTGGAGGAAACAATGAAGCTAGCAATGAAAGTGAAGGCAATAGCTCCAGCAATGAGGACTCAAGTGAAGAGTCAAGCAGTGAAGGTGGAGAAAGCTATACTATTCAAGCGGCACATGTTGTTTCTACAGAAGCAACACAACATGATATGTATTTGAAGTTTAAAGAACTGGTTGAAGAAAAATCAGATGGTAGAATTGAAGTTGAAGTATATCCGGATGGCCAATTAGGTGGCGAGCGAGAAATGGTTGAAAATACTCAGTCCGGAAATATTGAAATTACATCTCCATCCGTAGGGGTACTTGCTAACTTCTCATCTGCTTTGGAAGTATTTGACTTTCCATTTATTTTTAAAGATATTGATGCTGTTTACAATGTGTTTGATGGTGACGTAGGTCAGAACCTATTGGACGGATTAGAAGAAAGTGGCTTTGTTGGTTTAGGCTTTAGTGAAAATGGATGGAGACATCTATCTAACAGTAAAGGTGAAATTGTAACGCCGGAAGATGCAGAAGGATTGAAGTTACGTACGATGGAAGTTCCAATGCATATTGCATTTTGGAAGCATATTGGTGCGAACCCAACTCCAATGGCGTTCACGGAAGTGTTTAGTGGATTATCTTCGGGTGCAGTAGAAGGTGTGGAAAACCCTTTCCAGCTTATATACACAGGAAAATTCCATGAGCCAAGTGAGTATATCACAACAACAGGGCATATTTTTGATCCAGAAATTCTAATTGTTAACAAAGACTTCTTTGAAGGACTTCCTGAAGAGGATCAAGAAATTTTACAATCATCTGCGGATGAAGCAATTTCACATTTACGTGATTTGAATGCTGACCTTGATACAGAATTAAGAAAGAAATTAGAAGATGAAGGTGCTATTATCCGTGACTTGTCAGATGAAGAACACGATGCATGGGTTGAAGCTTCTATCCCATTTTATGAAGAAAATGCTGACGAAGTAGATAAAGACATGTTAATTAAACTATTGGAAGCTGCAGGAAATGATAAGATACTAGAAGCAATAAAATAAACCATTCGCACCCGGGCAAAAGTGCCGATCCAAGGCGAAAGTGCCCGGGTGTTTTATTACAGAATTATGTTTTGAAAACCTCATACTAAATAAATGAACAAAATCCACTGCGCCAAAGGCTTGATTTCCACGTTTTATTTATTAAGCCAGATAGAAGGAGGCGATTCCAATAAAACTCTATAAGCATCTTGATGACCATATTGAAATTTACTTTTCTGCTATTTTAATTGTTTTTTTCTCCGTATTAATGCTTATCCAAGTAATCATGCGTTATGTATTCGATAACTCGCTTACATGGTCGGAAGAATTATCGAGATATGCATTCGTTTGGTTTGTTTATACAAGTGCGAGCTATGCGGTGAGATACCAAAGGCATGTTAAATTTAATTTTTTAGTGAATATCGCTAATAAAATAACTCCGCTTGCAGCTCTATTAATTCAATTTATAGCTTTACTATTTTGGATAGGATTTCTTATCTTTCTCGATATATACAGTATTAAACTAGTTATGGATCAATACAACACGCAACAACTGTCACCAGCAAATCAAATTCCAATGTATCTTATTTATATTGGATTACCGCTAGGATCTTTTATGATGACATTTAGAGTTAGTCAACATATTTACCGATTAATAATAGACGTAAAAAAACATGTTCTTAAAACACGAATGAATTAATTGACAGGAGGTGAGCGCATTTGGGTACGCTGGTTTTATTCGGAAGTTTTATTGTATTAATGTTACTAAGTGTTCCTATTGCATTCGCATTAGCTATTTCATCTATTTTTACACTGCTTGTAACAGAAAAAATGCCTATTGAATTTATCGCACAAGGGATGTTTTCTACTGTTGATTCTTACGCTTTAATGGCTGTTCCTTTATTTGTTTTCGCAGGAATACTGATGGAGTATGGCGGTCTTTCCAGACGGTTAATTGATTTTGCTAAATCGTTTGTAGGTCATTATACGGGAGGGCTTGCCGGGGTTACGATTGTGGCTTGTACTATTTTTGCAGCCTTGAGCGGATCCGGTCCTGCAACGGTTGCTGCGATCGGTGGAATTATGGTTCCGGCTATGGTAAAGGAAAAATATGAAGCAGGGTTTAGTGCAGGTGTTGTAGCATCTGCAGGAACATTAGGAATTATTATTCCTCCAAGTATCCCGTTAATTATTTATGGAATCACGACAAACACATCCATTGGCGATTTATTTATAGCAGGTGTCATCCCTGGGTTATTAATTGCTATCCTGTTATGGGGGCTCAGCTACTACATTTCCAAGAAAAAAGGATTTGTTGGCTCTGGCGAAAAAGCAACAGGGAAAGAACGATGGAAGTATTTTAATGAAGCAAAATGGACACTTTTAATGCCGATCATTGTTCTTGGAGGAATTTATGGTGGGATATTTACGCCAACCGAAGCTGCAGGAGTAGCGGTAGGGTATAGTGCATTATTAGGTATTTTTGTCTATAGAGAAATTAAGTGGTCAAAAGTTCCTGAGATATTTACACAGACTACTTTAATATCCGGCATTATTCTTATTATCGTTGCAACTGCAGCAACTTATGGACGAATACTTACGGTAGAACAGGTACCTACCACAGTTGCTAACTTTTTAATATCGCTACCTGTTGATTCATGGGTGATTATTGCACTCATCGTACTTTTGCTTATTTTTATAGGTATGTTTATGGAAACTTTGGCAGGCATTCTCTTGCTTGCACCGATATTGCTGCCGGTAGTAATGGAATTGGGTATGCATCCGGTTCATTTTGGTATTATAATGATTTTAGCTGCTGAAATTGGATTTCTAACACCGCCGGTTGGTGATAACCTAAACGTTGCGAGTGCAATTAGTGGTCTGTCTTTAGAGCAGGTGGCAAAAGCAACGCTTCCGTTCACAATAGCATTGATAACATTATTGTTTATATTTACATTTTTACCTGAGTTAGTCATGTTTTTACCGAATTTATTAGACTAATTAAACTGTTTTTAGTTCCATTTTAAAATGAAATTAGAATGATTGGAGGTGGCTGAATAAATGAGCGAATCTATTGTACAAGAGTCGCTAGGTGAACAAATTGCGGATCAATTGAGAAGGAAAATATGGAACCGTGAGCTTCAGTTTGGAGAACGTTTGCTTGAAAGTGAGCTATCGAATAATTTTGATGTAAGCCGAAGTACAATACGTGAGGCGCTGAAAATATTGGAGTATGAAGAAATGGTAATAAGTAAAGCGCGAAAAGGGACTTATGTTTCTCCGTTTTCTGAAAAGGATTGGAAAGAAATTATTGAACTGCGTACATTAATTGAAGCACACGCATTTGTCCAAGCTTTGCCGCAACTTAATGAAGGCCATTTCGAGAAATTGTATGCTATTTTAGAGCAAATGAAAGAGCAGCTTAATAACAGTAATTGGAGCAAATTATTTGATTTGGATATGAATTTCCATAGTTATGTTGTTAACTTGTCAGGAAATTCACGGATTATTAAAATTTATGATTCCATTCAGGTACAAATCAGAACTGTTCTTCTGCATCTGGATGAATACTATTCCAGCCCCCAAGTTTTTTATCAAGAACATAAAGATTTACTAGAAGCGTTACAAACGAACGATAAAGACATTGTTAGAAGAGGGGTTAAAAACCATATTGAATATGTTGAAGAGCAATTGATTGCGGAGCATTAAATAAGCATTGAATCATATGTTTTTAATTATTTAGCTATATGATCTAATATGTTAATAGAGGTGATATTGATGAACAATTTGAATTATATTAATGGAGAATGGACTGGTAAAAACCTTCAACAATCCCCCGTCTACAATCCAAGCACAGGGGAAGTAGTCTCTGAGGTGCCAAAAGGCGGTAAACAAGAAGCAGTCCAGGCAGTTGCAGCTGCATCCGATGCTTTTGAAGGTTGGGCGGATCAAACAGCTTATGACCGCTCAAAATTATTACGTAAGTTTTTCGATTTAATGATTGAGCACGAAGATGAGCTTGCAGAAATAATGACGAAAGAAATGGGAAAGCCTTTTAAGGAAGCGAAAGGCGAAGTACACTATGCAGCTAACTATTTGGAATGGTATGCGGAGGAAGGAAAACGTATTTATGGGGAAACAATTCCTACACATGTTCCAAATAAACGATTGCAAGTTTGGAAGAAGCCGATAGGTGTTGTTGCTGCAATTACACCTTGGAATTTTCCAGCGGCTATGTTGACAAGGAAAATGGGTCCAGCACTTGCTGCAGGCTGTACAGTTGTTATTAAGCCTTCCAGTGAAACTCCTTTAACAGCAATTAAACTTGTAGAACTTGCCGAAAAAGCAGGATTTCCTAAAGGAGTTATTAATATCGTTACCGGCTCATCCAGAGAAATTGGTGAAGTGTTCTTGACAGATGAACGCGTAAGAAAAGTTACGTTTACCGGTTCTACAGAAGTTGGTAAAAAGCTAATGGAGCAAGGGGCAAGTACCGTTAAAAAACTTTCTCTTGAATTGGGTGGACATGCACCGATTATCATTTACAACGATGCAGATATTGAAAAAGCTGTCAATGGTACGATTGCATCCAAGTTCAGAAATGCAGGACAAACGTGTGTCTGTGGAAATCGTATTTACGTTCAATCAGATATATATGATGAGTTTGTCGATGCATTTGCTGACCGCACGAAACAACTGCAAGTCGGCGATGGGATGAAAGAAGGAACGGATATAGGCCCATTGATTAACGAAGCTGGCGTGGAAAAAGTAGATGAGCACGTGAAAAATGCGGTCAGTAACGGTGGAGTAGTTGTTGCAGGCGGGCATCGGATCGGTGAGAAAGGAAACTTTTACTCCCCAACAGTTGTAAAAGATGTTAATCCATCTATGCTGATCATGAATGAAGAAACATTCGGACCGGTTGCACCAATACAGAAGTTTGAAACAGAAGAAGAAGTAATACAATTGGCAAATGATACACCATATGGACTAGCTGCCTATGTATTTACTGAAAGTGTATCCCGCGGTACCAAAACAATTGAAAAACTTGATTTCGGTATTGTTGGCTGGAATGATGGCGCACCTTCTGCCGTTCAAGCACCATTTGGCGGAATGAAAGAAAGTGGGTTAGGTCGTGAAGGTGGACATCAGGGAATTGACGACTTCCTTGAAATGCAGTATGTTTCCATCGGTATTTAAGTCAAGCTAGCTTACAAACAAATAGGAACCTGACAAAGGAGCGAGATTTAATTTATTAATGATTGCTCCTTTGTTTTCCTTATTACATATTATATGGCTATGAATAAAGTCAATTGGAGGATAAGATGAAAAATTATAACATTGCTTTGATTCCCGGAGATGGAATTGGCCCGGAAGTAGTTGCAGAAGGCGTGAAAGTATTAAAATCCATTGAAAAAATGGATAGTCGGATTTCATTTTCATTTCAGGACTTCCCGTGGGGATGCGAATATTATCTTGAGCATGGAAAAATGATGGATGATGATGGAATTGAAAAATTGAAAGCATTTGATGCCATTTATTTAGGAGCAGTAGGGTATCCAGGTGTTCCCGACCATATTTCACTCTGGGATCTGCTATTAAGAATCCGGAAAGAATTTGATTTATATGTTAACCTCCGCCCTATTACATTGTTAAATGATTCTCTGACACCTTTAAAAGATAAGACGAAAAAGGATATCGACTTTTTGGTTATTCGTGAAAATAGCGAAGGAGAATATGCAGGTGCAGGTGATTGGTTATTTAAAGGGAAACCAGAAGAAGTTGTGTTGCAAACCGGTGTTTTTTCACGAAAAGGGACGGAACGAATTATTCGTTATGCATATGAAGAAGCTCGGAAACAGAAAAAGACATTGACAAGTATTAGTAAGGGGAATGCCCTCAATTATTCGATGGTATTTTGGGATGAAGTATTTGATGAAGTTGGTAAAGAATATCCTGATGTGGAGACATATTCGTATTTAGTGGATGCAGCGAGCCTCTATTTTGTTTCGGATCCGGAGCGTTTTGAGATCGTTGTTACATCTAATTTGTTTGGAGATATTTTAACGGATATTGGTGCAGCGATTACAGGTGGAATGGGACTGGCTACTGGAGCCAATGTTAACCCGGAAAAAGAATTTCCATCTATGTTTGAACCTGTTCATGGATCTGCACCAGATATTTCCGGAAAAGAAATTTCAAACCCATTAGCTGCGATTTGGTCTGTTAGTCAGATGATGGACTTCTTTGGTGAAGAAAAGTGGGGTGCTGCCATTTTGGATTCAATTAAAAATATTTTAGAAGAAACGAATCAGCTTACCCCTGACTTAGGAGGTAAAGCTTCTACTCCGCAAGTTGGCGATCGTTTTACTGAAATTTTGAAAGAAAATGCGATATCCAAAGGAATTATTGCTAAGTAACACTTATCTATAATTCACAAAGTGTATGTATCTGCTGCTTAATATTTAGTACAAATAGGAAACGGTTCTTAATTGCAAAAATAAGCCCTATCATTTTAAATATGGTAAGGGCTTTTGCACGTTTGGAAAGATTAGTAACTCATCAGATGATGTCCCCATGTAACGGTTACCTTAGGTTGAAAACTTAAAAACATCAGGGCTATGTAGAAGTCACTTTATATGAAAAAGGCCAGTGTACGTGGTATAATGCATTCGTACATTAGAAAGATATGGTATTTATATGAAGGAGGACATCATTATGGCACATTTGCACATTACTGCTTGGGTATTGGCAGTTATACTAATTTTTGTTGTTTCTGCACTTTACGGGCAAGAAAAATCAAAACCTGGGAAAATAGTACATATGATATTGCGACTGGATTATTTATTAATTTTATATTCAGGAGGCAGTTTACTTGGAACGTATCTTGCTAATGGTGTAAGTGGTGGAATGCTTGGAGAACTAATTGTTAAAGTAATCGCTGGTTTGTGGGTGATTATTGCATTGGAAATGATTGGTGTAAAAACTAATAAAAAGAAACCAGTAAAAAGCTGGTGGATTCAATTTGCAATTGCAGCTATAATTGCCATCGGCTTAGGATTCGGTCGCTTACCTTTAGGTATTCTTCCATAGTTGAATAATTTTTATGTTGAGGAAATGAAACCATCCGTACTGACTGCCTTACACGTAGAACAGTATCGGATGGTTTTTTGTAAAAAATCTGTTCTTAAATTATGAAGGATTTTCAACAAAATGAATTATACTGTTTCCTATGTACAACTAACGTTATAATAGAGTAGACACTAATGAAGTTCTGGAGGAAACCGTATGAAAAAAACATTATTTATCATAGCAACGATTTTATTATTAACGACACATATTCAAGCAGTGCATGCTGATGAGTCGAAAGAAAATACAGAACTGAAAGAACAAATCATATATAATATTTTCATTGACCGATTTAATAACGGTGGACGCACGTTAAATGCTGAAGTTGACATTGATGATCCATATGCATATCAAGGCGGGGATTTAAAAGGAATCACGATGAAGTTGGATGACTTAAAAAAACTTGGCTTCACGGCTATATCTATATCACCCATAATGGATAATGCTCCAGATGGATATCATGGGTACTGGGTCGAAGATTTTTTTGGGTTGGAAGAACAGTTTGGAACGATGGATGATTTACATCATTTAGTTGAAGAGGCACACCAACGCAATATGAAAGTGATTGTTGAATTCGTCACAAATTATGTCTCGTTAACTCATCCATTGGTATCTGATCCAAATAAACGAGATTGGACTAAAGAGATTTCTACTACATTTCCAAAATCTGCAAATTGGATAGAAAATACAGCGCAACTGAATCAGAGCAATGAGCAGGTTGCTTCATACTTGATGGAAGCAGCTGATTATTGGATGAAAGAAACGGATATTGATGGATTTAAATTACATGCAGCAGATCAGGCTTCACCCGACTTTTTGCAAATGTTCACTTCACATATTAAGGAAACAAATCCGGAATTTTACTTACTTGCCGGTGTGTTGCAAAAGGACTCGGATATAACGTCATTAAGAAACAATGAACACATTGATGCGGTCGAAAATTATAACGTCTTTGAAAAAATAAATGAAATATTAATTAAGGAAGATAAACCGGTTTCAGAAATTTATAATGTATGGGAAAATGAAAAAAATGAAAAGGATTTGTTATTTGTAGATAACAAAAACACAGCAAGGTTTTCGAATAATTTCGCTGACAATGGTCGCAATGCATTAACGACTTGGAAGCTGGCCTTAACGTATTTGTATACAGCACAAGGTACCCCTGTAATCTTCCAAGGTTCTGAATTGCCAATGTATGGTCCCAGCTATCTGGAAAGTAGACGAATGGTTCAGTTCCAAAACAGCGACCCAGATTTAGCTGAGTTCCATGAACGAATCTCTGCTATTCGCAGCGAATTCCCTGCTCTCGCCCATGGTGAATTTACACAAGTGGATACGAATGAAGGCATGAGTGTATTTAAACGCTCCTATCAGGGCGAGGAAGTTTATATCGCTTTAAATAATGACAGTGAATCCCGTACGGTCACAATTTCCGGCATTGATTCTGATTTACAGTTAAGAGGATTACTTGGAGACAACCTCGTGCGGGAAAATGATGAAGGGATTTTTAGGATTGGAATACCACGTGAGACAGCTGAAGTGTTTATCACGGAGCCGAATAAAGGGTTTAACTGGGGATTAATTGCGTTTGTAGCCGGCGTATTTGTTATATTCATTGTCGCGGTCATTATGCTTAGTCGGAAAGACAAGCATCGTCATAATAAATAACAATTTATTTAAGCTAGGTTGCTTTCAAATAAAATGTTATTATTTGTTACACATCGTCTTCATCTGAATGATATGTGCATATTAGAAAGCGTGTTAAGCGGAAATAATTGTACATCAGCCTAGAGGAACTCGCGTCATTCATTCAATATCACACTTCACCAAGCAAGCAGAGAACAATTTTAAGGGTTGTATTAAATCTTCCTTGATTTAGTACAACCCTGTTTTTAACAGATAAGAATGTATATAATTTTATGCATAGCTGTCTAGCTTCGACGTACAAATTTTTTCGATGGGACGAAAGCGTAGCTACAGTCCCAGGATGTTCTAGTGCAAATCTTTTCGGTGGGGCGAGCATTTATGCGCAGTCCCAGGCGGCGCCACAAATGTTTTCGGTGGGACGAGCATTCACGCGCAGTCCCAGGACGTGGCGTTCTAAGCCTGCCAGCCCAGAAACTAGGCGACTTCCTGCAGCGCCTTGCGATAAAGAAGACTTGCCGATTGGCTTTAGACAGAGGCTTAGTCGCTCTTATGCCCTTGGGTGAACGTCATCATCGATTCCATAGGTAAGGGAGGGCCAACTAAATACGGCCTCCCGCGCCAACGTTGGCATACCCCTTTTGCAGGGGCATGATTCCTTTATCTTAGGGTATATGGGAATGTTCGATTAAAACCGCCACTTTGCGTGGCGACATCGAACCACCAGCTCCCGTCTGGCGCAGTCGCTACGTTTCTAGGCAGGGCGCTTGCGCTTTTCTTTACTGTATATTTTTTCACTAATACAAAAGTACAGATAACATTTCTAAACAACTTATTTATAAGGCTTATTTAAAAAGAACAGCGCCAAGGTGCCCGGTCCGGAATGGGCTCCTATAACAGACCCAACCATTTCTATAATAATTTCTTTTGGTGAAAATTTCTCCTCAATGATCGTAGCTAATTGTTCTGCACGTTCCAGATCATCTCCATGGCTAATTCCGATTACTTGATTTTCAAAATCAGTACCGCGAGATTCCATCACTTCAATCATTCGATTTAATACTCTCTTTGATCCTCTGATTTTCTCCAAAGGAATTAACTTTCCATCGTCTACATGGAGTAAAGGTTTGATTTTCAACAGTGATCCGACAAAAGCTGCTGTCTTGCTGACTCTTCCTCCTCGGTATAAATACTCCAGGTCATCAACTGTAAAAATATGCTCCATGTGCTCTGCATGATAAGTTGCCATATCAAGGATTTCATTGACTGAAGCTCCGTCTCGGGCCAGTTTTGCAGCCCGGACCACAACTAGTCCATACCCGATCGAAGCGCATTTTGTGTCCAGAATATGTATTGGTGCATTCGGATAATCTTCTTTAATTTCCTGTTCAATCATTTTGGCTGTTTGATATGTACCGGATAATTCTGATGAAAATGCTAAATAGACCAATGGCTCATTCGCTTTCGCATAATGGATAAACATGGACCTGAAAGCTTCTGGAGTGACTTGAGAAGTTTTTGTATTACTTCCTTCCCGCATAGCTTCATAGACGTTTTTGGGTGAGATTTCAATTCCATCTTTAAAATCTTTTCCATGCAAATGAACGGTTAAGGCTATCATTTTAATGTCAAACGCTTTATAATAGGTCTCGGTTAAATCACTAGCAGAATCAGTTAAAATTGTTACATTCATCCTATTCACCTTCAATTTGAAATTTTATATTGAATATTTGTATAATTTAAGTTTAATGCTATACGACTGGTTAGTCAAAGATTGAAAGTCTAAACGGATCAAAAGGGGTGACCAACGATGTTTTTAATGGAAACGAAACGAATTGTTATTGTTGTTTTAGGAGCTATTTTAAATGCCATTGCACTTAACTTTTTCTTGATTCAAGCGAATGTGTATGCTGGTGGATTTACCGGTTTTGCACAGCTTATTTCTAGTGTTTTTAAAGACTTTTTGGGTATTGGCCTTGGAACAGGGACTTTGTTACTGTTACTCAATATACCTGTCGCATTACTTGGTTGGTTTAAAGTCGGTAAAGGATTTACTATATATAGTGTGATCTCTGTAGTTGTAACTACTACTTTTTTGGGGATTCTACCTGTTATAAGCGTTTCAGATGACATTATTTTAAACGCAGTAGCTGGTGGTGTAATTTCCGGAGCTGGTGTCGGGTTCACATTGAAATGGGGGGCATCGACCGGGGGAATGGACATTATTGCCATGATTTTATCCCGAATGCAGGATAAACCGATCGGGGTTTATTTTCTTATCTTGAATGGTGTTATAATTGCTTTTGCGGGTATTTTATATGAGCCTGAAAATGCGTTATATACGATGTTAACTTTATATATAACGACCCGGGTTATTGATGCGATTCATACTCGTCACGAGAAGGTTACTGCGATGATTGTAACGAAAAAAGCAGCTGAATTGCAAGAAGCGATTCATAAAAAAATGGTGCGCGGAATTACTATTGTACAAGCAAAAGGCGCTTATTCGAAAATGGATAAGAATATGATGTTTTTAGTTATTACCCGATATGAGTTATATGATTTAGAACAAATAATTAATGAAACAGATCCTGAAGCATTTACCAATGTCGTGCAGACGACCGGTATATTCGGCTTTTTCCGACGAGATTAACATCATTTATGAATTAATCAAAGGAGACCTGATAACATGGCGACGATAAAAAATATTTATTGTGTCGGTAGAAATTTCCATTTGCATGCAGTTGAATTAGGCAACAAAGTTCCATCTGAACCACTAATGTTTACGAAGCCAACGCATGCACTTGTAAAGGCTAAAGGGCAAGATATTGCCTTGCCTGGAGATATGGGAGAAGTTCATTATGAAGTCGAGCTCGTTATTCACATAGGAAATAAGATTGAAACTGACTTTCGACTTGAAGATATCATTGATTGTTTTTCGTTGGGGATTGACTTCACCTTGCGTGATGTACAAAGTAATTTAAAGCAAGGTGGAAAACCGTGGTTATTAGCCAAAGGATTCCCTAATTCTGCTCTCATCGGAGAATTTCTTCCATTTGAAAGTATAGAGAAATTAAGTGATATTGATTTTACCTTACTTAAAAATAATCAAGTTGTTCAGACCGGTAATGTAAAAGAAATGATTTTTGATTTAATCGAAATTATATCGTACACGAAAAAGCATTTTGGTTTGAGTGAAGGAGATATTATTTACACTGGTACTCCAGCAGGCGTTGGAAAAGTTACACATGGGGATCAATTGGAAATGTACTGGGGTGACCAACTGGTGGGCGGATGTCGGGTTAGAATGAATGGTTGATATATGAATAATAAAAACAGGTTGGGCATTCCAACCTGTTTTTTTAAAAAGATAAGAATGTATATAATTTTGTGCATAGCTGTCTAGCTTAAGCGCCCAGAAACTAGGCGACTTCCTGCAGCGCCTTGCGATAAAGAAGACTTGCCGATGGCTTTAGCCAGAGGCTTAGTCGCCCTTATGCCCTTGGGTGAAAGTCATCATCGATTCGCACAGGTAAAGGAGGGCCAACTAAATACGCCCTTTGCGGGCAACGTTGGCATACCCCTTTTGCAGGGGCATGATTCCTTTATCTTAGTTGCTTCAGTCCAGTCGCTACGTTTCTAGGCAGGGCGCTTGCGCTTTTCTTTATGAAAAGCTATTTAATTTATCTGCACAACTACTACCACCAGTATAAACTCCGATCCGGAAGTATGCTTCGCCTTTGCATGCAAGGCACAAGCATCCGATACGCACTTGTATTCAAAAAGTGTTCTTTAACTCCGGCGATATGTTTAATAAAATGGAATATTAACAACCATGCTTTCGCATTATTTCAATTACCTGATCTGTAAGGCCATCCCATTCTGCATCAAATTGTTTATTGACGGTTATAAAGTTTTGATAACCAAATACATTATCGACACCTTCAAGTTCCATCAATTCATTTAAGATTGTATGTTCACTTGTGTCACCAGGCATGACGGAAATGCTGGTAGTTCCTTCAAAGATCATTTTATCCGTTGTAAATTTAATGGCGTTTGGATTTGGTGTGTTTTCAGCTCTTATTCCCATTACGCATTCCCTCCTCATTAAAACTGTCTACATACATATTACCATATTGGAAGAGGTTTTACATGAGATATAATAAGCCATCCTAATAAAAGGATGGCTTTATGCTTGCACTGTATGAGAAACCCCTTTTCATTTATAAAAAATGAATTGGCAATTAACGTGTTCGTGCAAGGCTGTACAAATGATTTAAACAGCTTTAACAAATTTTACTTAAGTTGATTTTTTTGTTTTAATTGCTGCTCAAGCTGCTGTAATTGTTGCTTTTCTTCCGGAGTAGCTTCGTTATATGCGGATTGTAATGCTTCGTTCGCTGCCTGTTTTTCATTTTCGTCGGCATCGTTTCCCATGTTTGTCATATTCATCATGGCGTCACGTGCTTGTTGAAATAGACTTTTTTCCAACTAAAACCCTCCTATTGTGCTGTTTTTTACTTCTTCTCGTTTACGTTCCGCTTCGGAAAAACGCTCCCGATAAGGAAATTTTTCTTCGTGTTTTTTAGCGGAGTCCGTAATGTTTTGGCTGAGTCGCCTTGACTTGCTTTGTTTCCCCATTTTTAATTCCTCCTTGTATTTAAACGTGGAAAGGAATAAAGAAAGTGAACACTGTATAAGCGTTCACCTCTAGTATGGTTCATATTTACATGGATTATAGAAGGAAATTGACGGCAATTTTTCAAGTGCATCTTATCAATATATTTTATAGCGTATTGTTTTCCAACAAAAAGAATGGAATCTTTGGTATGACACTTCTCTCGCTAAAAAGGATGTTGTCTTTTTTAAAAAAATAACGGATTCGAATTGCAAGATTTTAACTTATTATACTAAAATTGCTTTTATTTTTAAATAGTTTTCCAAAAATAGACTGACGCCATGTTCCTCATTTGTGACCGTTACATGTTTTGCGATTGTTTTTAAATCGTCTATCGCATTTCCCATCGCTACACCGACACCAGCATAGTCAATCATTTCCAGGTCATTATTTTCATCACCAAATGCAATTATTCGTTCTTGTGGGATATTATAATATTGTGCCACTTTTTTAAGACCTTCTGCTTTATTAATGCCTTTTTTTACGACTTCAATCATATTCATAGGCGGGCCCCATTGACGGTGTTCAATTATTTCGGCGTGATTCTCGCTTAAGTAATTAAATAATTCATGACTGTTATTCATATTGGGGCGGATAAGAAGGGACGTAGGGTGATCACGTAATTTTTCTTTAATTTTTCCTATTGTAAAGGGAGCTTGTGTATTCAAGCTTGCCTGGAAAACATCAACAATTTGTTGATCGAATTTATCCAAGTAAACACTGTCCTGTGCTTCTGCCAATATATTTTCCGTTTGGAGCTCATAACATACATCAACTATTTCCATCACTGTACGGTTTTCCAATGGATTATGATGTACCTTCCATTTTTTATCCTTCGGGTGGAGAACAAGTGCACCATTAAAGTTAACCATAGGGGTGGATAAACCAAGCTGATGATAATATTCAATACTCGTGCGATTCGATCTACCAGTAGCTATAACAACGATGTGGCCCATTTCTATTGCTTTAACAATGGTTTGTCTCGTGCGAGGACTGATTTCCTTATTGGTTGTCAGAAGAGTTCCATCTAAATCCAGTGCGATTAAATGTTTTTTATTTTCCATTACATTCACCTCATATAAACATAGTGTATTAGTGATTGTAGAAGAAGTAAAGGGAGTTTTCTTTTCTGTTTGCAAAAGTAGTGAAAAGTAATATCATTAATGATATAAGTTCAAATGTGAGGAGTTTATACATAATGATAGGAGTAAATGCTGAAAAAATAAATGATATTCCGTGCTTGATCGTTGTTAAGCAAAAAAAAGAAGATCAAGCGTTGCCTACGATTCTTTATTGTCACGGTTACACAAGTGCAAAAGAGCATAATTTGCCAATCGCGTATTTATTGGCCCAGAAAGGATTTCGTGTCATCTTACCTGACAGTATGTATCATGGGGAAAGATATTCAAATTTGTCCTCTTCAGCGCTCGAATTATCCTTTTGGGATATCGTTTTACAAAATATAAAGGAAGTTGGGGATATAAAGAAAGTACTCGATCAAAGAAACCTTATATCTGCTAACCGGTTTGGGTTGGCAGGTACGAGTATGGGGGGGATTACAACCTCGGGTGCCTTAACACAATATACTTGGATTAAAACAGCTGTTATTCTTATGGGTACTCCTAAAATTACATATTATGCCGAGCAGTTAGTTGATGAGTATAAAGATAAACTACCTATATCCGTCACAGAACTTGATCAATTGTATGAAGAATTGTCAGCCTATGACTTATCAAAACAATTATCGAAATTAAATGATCGTCCGCTCATGCTCTGGCACGGTGAAAAAGATCAGGTTATTCCTTTTGAACAGGCACAGGATTTTTTTGATGAAGCGGTCCAAACGTATAAAAACAAAGAGGCGATTCATTTTATTAGCGAAAAAAATCGAGATCATAAAATAAGCAGGATGGCAATTTTAGAAACAGTTAAATGGTTCGAAAAGCATTTGTAAGTCTGAAATTATTTTAAAAACATGTAAAATATGTTTTAATATAAGTAAGAACTTTAGGGGAGGTAAGTGCTATGGATGAAGCTCTAAAAGAAAATATAATGGGTGCACTTGAAAATGTCATTGACCCTGAGCTTGGTATTGATATTGTAAATATGGGCTTAGTTTATGATGCAGATGTTGATCAAGACGGACTGTGCACTGTTACAATGACACTCACATCAATGGGTTGCCCATTAGCAGGACATATTGAACAAGATGTACGTCGTGTACTTTCAGATATTCCGGAAATTAAGGAAATAGATGTTAATATTGTTTGGGATCCACCTTGGGGCAAGGATAAAATGTCGCGTTATGCAAAAATTGCTCTTGGTATCCCCGACTAAAAGCGTTAAATTTAGGTTGGTTCATAATAATGAATCGACCTTTTTTGTACAGTAAGAAAGTATAAAAATTGCGCATAGCTGTCTAGCTTCGACGTACAAATGTTTACGGTGGGACGAAAGCGTAGCTACAGTCTCAGGATGTTCTAGTGCAAATCTTTTCGGTGGGGCGAGCATTTATGCGCGGTCCCAGGACGTGACGTTCTAAGCCTGTCAACCCAGAAACTAGGCGACTTCCTGCAGCGCCTTACGATAATGCCCACAGGGATGTGGGTAGTTCGGTGTTGCGATAGAACATCGCGGTTTTAACCGAACCTATTCAGACGCTTAGACACAAAAGCTTGGGTGAAAGTCATCATCAATTCGGTAAGACAAAAGAGGGCCGACTAAACACGGCCTCCCGCGCCAACTCACGTATCCCCTTTTGCAGGGGCATGATTCCTTTATCTAGGATGATTTGGAATGTTCGAATAAAACCGCCACTTTGCGTGGCGACATCGAACCACCAGCTCCCGTCTAGCGCAGTCGCTACGTTTCTAGGCAGGGCGCTTGCGCTTTTCTTTGTACGCTGTTCATTTTAACGACGTATACTTATTATTCCCACCTGTAAATCAACTTTCTATTCAAATGAGTAGACAAATATCAATAAGCAGCTGAAAATAACATATTCAAACAGGCGAGGGTGTATAATGCAGCAAAAACACAACACACCTATTTTTCAAATTGTTGGGTATAAAGGATCTGGAAAAACAACGGTCATGATGGAATTAATACGATATTTATCAAATAAACAAATGCAAGTTGGCACAATAAAACATCATGGCCATGGCGGCGAACCTGAAATAGTGCAATCAACAGATAGCTACTATCATTCACAGGCGGGGGCAAAGCTTGGTGGGGTTCAGGGAGAAACGACATTGCAATTAATATTTAATCAAAGTAAATCGATGACTGTAGATGAGCTGGTTCGTCTGTATTCTTCTTTCTCGCTTGATGTCATTTTAATCGAAGGGTATAAACAAGCAGCTTATCCAAAAATTGTTTTATTAAGGCAACAAGAAGACACCGAATTATTAGAAGAGTTGCACGGAATTGTTGCCGTTGCCTCATGGGATGATCAGCTGTTGAAGCCTATGGATCTTCCGAATATCAATTTAAATATGCTGCATTCTCATTTGCCATTCATGGAACAATTAATATTTAATAAATAAAGGTTGTGGAAGATGGACAAAAAATTTTGGATTACAGACAAACCATTACAAATTCAAGCTTGTGTTGATAAAGTAATACGACCAGAAGCAGGCGCAATTTCTACGTTTACAGGTATTGCCCGTGAATT
This sequence comes from Virgibacillus sp. W0181, assembly GCF_051846915.1. NCBI lineage: Bacteria > Bacillati > Bacillota > Bacilli > Caryophanales > Bacillaceae > Virgibacillus > Virgibacillus sp. W0181. The sequence goes on along the minus strand of NZ_JBPYCR010000003.1, from coordinate 136,399 downwards.
TACTAAAGGAAAGCGGACGTTATATTTGGAGTACCAGGCATATGTTGACATGGCAGAAAAAAAGCTGGCACAAATCGGTGAAGAAATCAAAGAACATTGGGGAGATGCCGAGGTCGCAATTGCACACCGCACCGGCCGTCTCGACATTTCGGAAATCGCTGTAGTCATTGCTGTATCCACTCCACATCGGACAGATGCCTTTGCAGCAAGTCGATATGCTATAGACCGGATTAAGGAAATTGTTCCGATTTGGAAAAAAGAACATTGGGAAGATGGAACATCGTGGATAGGAGATCAGAAAGAAAAAAAATCTTATGAGCATAACATTCCAATAGAGGGGGGAATAAACAATGGTTGACGTATTGTTTTTTGCCGAATTGAGGGAAGAAGCAGGCAGCGAAAAGATTACAGTTGAAGCAAACGGACTGACAATAAAAGAACTTATCAGCAACCATTTGGCAAATTATTCTTTTGAAAATTTAGATCACGCGATGATTGCTGTCAATGAAGAATACAGTAATGAAGAAACAGTGCTTTCAAGTGGAGATGTCGTTGCTTTCATACCGCCTGTCAGCGGGGGCTAACAGTTTGGCAGCAATAATAAAATTGTTGGCGCACCGTTTCGCAGGTGTTCGCCCCCACTTCAAAACTTGCGACATTCATGTAACCCATTAATCGGAATGGATGTACGCTCTTTGGAAGCTAGGTGCGCCAATTGTTCCAAAGATATTTAGCATTTTTTATACAAAAGTTGGTATTCTACTTAGCATGCATTTTTCCTCTACGTATTAAAGTACTTCATCCTCTAAATCTTCATGTGAAATAATGATATACCCGTTAATATCCGTCTTAATTAACTGCTGTTTTTTGAGCTGTGTTAGTGTTCTGCTTACTGTTTCTCTGCTTGAACCGATCATGTTGGCAAGTTCTCTATTAGTGAATTGTGTCATAATCCGTGTTTCCTGTTCACTGATGGGTTCTCCGTGTTTTTTACCAAGTCTTATTAACAAAAGTACAATCTGTTCATAAACATTGTGCAAAATTTGTTCTTCTAGTCGTTTTTGCAAATCACTTATAATTTCACTAAGCACGCGAAAAAGTTTAATACATATTTCCGGATGGGTTATGAGAAAGTTTTCAAAAGATGGTATTGGAATATGTATTAGCATTGCATCTTTCTCGATTACTTGTGCATGTGCTGGATAACTGCCTTGTTTGAAAAAACCTTGATGTGGAAACATATCCCCATCCTGTAAAACGTTGACGATTTGCTCTTTTCCGTGGAAATCAGTTTTATAAATCTTTATTTTCCCCCGATGAATAAAATACACATTCGTTAATGGATTTCCCTGCATGAATATATGGGATCCTATATGATATGTCCGCGATTTTGCTATATCAAGTATTGGTTGCATTTCATAATCCGTTAAATTTTTAAAAATGGGAAACTGCTGTAGAAAGTTTTGAATGGACTGATCTTTCATGCAAATTCACTTCCTCTCTCTATGTTGATGGTAACACATTTTATAGAAATTTACGTATATAATTTGCTTTCTATTCGCATTACCAATGAGATTAATCATAGGCTGATCGTGTTCTATCTCACAGTTTTTTTATAAAAAGCTAATTATACTTAATATAGTTCGATTTTAATTATTAAAGGAGGGCTTTACATGAGCACAAGACAGTTTAAAGAAAAAATCAATGCACCCGATATTGAGTCAAAATACAGACATCCTAAGATATTAGAAACGTTTGATGGCTTAAGTTCCGGTGAATTTTTAGAACTTACAAATGATCATAATCCAAAGCCGCTTTATTATCAATTTACGGTGGAACGCGTAGGAATATTTTCTTGGGAATATTTGGAGGAAGGACCTGAACGCTGGCGTGTCGCGATCGGCAAGTTATAATATTGTGCATTACTCAAAATATAATGGAAGTGTTTTAGAGGAGTCCGAATGGTGATTCAACATTCTTTCATGAGAAGTTGGATTCGTTTGGATTTTTCTTTTTGGCATATAATCTAACCCGTTCCTGTAATCTTTGCTGTTGACTTTCCTTAAACTGCGACGTAATTTTTTTACTAAAGCTATTATACAACCGCTCCGGCAGAATACTTCGATTTCCGTAGGCGGCAGTGGAATTGTGGCAATTTCATGAATTATGGTCATTTAGTTATGTAAATCACACCTTATATCAATATAAAGGCGTACGATGGAAACAGATTGCATTACATGACAATAAGGAGGAAATTTCATGTTTCCAACCGATTATAATGAAAATCCGTTTATCGTAATATGGGAATTAACACGTGCATGTCAGCTGAAATGTCTCCATTGCCGGGCAGAAGCCCAATATCACCGTCATCCATTAGAATTGACGTTTGAAGAAGGAAAAAAACTAATTGATGATATATACGATATGAATAATCCAATGCTCGTTTTTACCGGTGGGGATCCACTGGAAAGGCCTGACGTATTCGATATTGCTGCATATGCAGTTCAAAAAGGAGTACGCGTTTCAATGACTCCATCGGCCACGCCGAATGTTACAAAAGAAAAAATGAAAAAAGCTAAAGATGTAGGTTTGTCCAGGTGGGCGTTCAGTATTGACGGTCATAATGCGGAAATCCATGATTATTTCCGAGGCACGACAGGTTCGTTTGATTTAACAATGAATGCAATAAAATATTTACATGAACTAGATATGCCTTTGCAAATCAATACTGTTATTTCTCGGTATAACTATAAATACTTGGACGAAATGGCTGAAATGGTCGAAAACTTAAATTGTGTATTATGGAGTGTATTTTTTCTTGTACCAACCGGCAGAGGAAAAGAATCAGACATGATTTCACCTGTTGAACATGAAAAAGTGCTTCGTTGGCTGTACAAGCTTTCCAAACGGGTATCATTCGATATTAAAACGACAGCTGCTCAACATTATCGTCGTGTTGTAATCCAAAACAAAATGCGGGAAAAAGTAAGTAAAAGCGATAAGGATCATATTTTATATGAGGATGCCCTTACGAGCGGATTAATCAATCAAATTGATGGACTTGGACGAGCGCCCCGAGGTGTTAATGACGGCAATGGCTTTGTCTTTATTTCACACACTGGTGATGTGTTCCCTAGTGGACTATTGCCTATAAAAGCCGGAAATGTAAGAATGACGCCGCTAGCAGATATTTACCGGCATTCTGAAGTGTTCCAAAACTTGCGTAATCCGGATAAATATAAAGGGAAGTGCGGTGTCTGTGAGTTCCGGCATGTATGCGGTGGTTCAAGATCTCGCGCCTATAATGTGACAGGGGACTACATGGAGAGCGAACCGTACTGTGTTTATATCCCAAAGGCTTGGCGAGAACAAAAACGCGCATAGGCTTAGGATGTATATATATGTTTCTCATGATCCGCAGCGGCTAAATCATTGATAATTATGAAAAATTCGGGCAAAAGTATTTTAGTTAATAGAAATCTGGACTGATTCAAGTTTTTATAGAATCCTCGTCCAGATTTTATGTTTGAATAAATGTAGCAGGTCAATGACTACTACTTATATGGATTGTTTGTATTTAGAATAGTATTAGCAACGTCACAGCTTTTTGACTTTTTATTAGATAAATAAAATAACGAGGATTCCAACAATAAAACAATAGTAAGAAAAATATTTTAAGTTACCTGTTTTCATAACATGCATAAACCATTTTAACGAATAAAAAGTCGCGAAGATTGTTGCTATAAATGCTAGTAAGTAAGGGATGGCCAATGTACTAAAATTAGGGTCTTTAATAATGTCTTCAACAGATAAAATGGTTACGCCTAGGCTGACAGGTATGTAAAGCAAAAATGAAAAGCGAAGTGCTGTATCTTGCCTCATTCCAACGAGCATGGAAGCAACAATAGTAGCACCTGAACGGCTGATGCCCGGAATGAGTGCAACTGATTGTGCAAGCCCGACAATAAGTGCGTCTTTTACATTCAAATCGCCATCTGATTTACGTCCGCGTAAGTTTCGAATGATCCATAACGCTGCACCTGTGATAAGTAAGGTAAAGCCGACAAATATCGCAGCGCTCAGTCGGTTGCTAATATAATCTTCCAATAATATTCCAATCACACCTGTCGGGATCGTAGCGATGACTAAAAAAACAATAAAATGAAAATCCGCTTTTGCTTGTACATCTTTTTGTATTACATAACGCCATCCATTTAACACAAGGCGTATAATATCTTTTCGGTACACGAGCAAAACCGCGATTAGTGAACCAAAATTGACTAGGATTTCAAATGAGAGCCCGTGAATATTAATATTGAATAATTCTCGTAATATTACAAGATGTCCACTTGAAGAAATCGGGATTGGTTCTGTAAATCCTTGAACAAAACCTAGAAATGTATATTTTAGTAATAAAAACAGCTCGGAAATCATATCCAAGAACATCGCCCCTCATTATATAATAACAATCTTTCGAAAATAATCTTCTGATAACCTAACAAGTAAATCTGCTTGCGGTTTTATCTATACAAGTCACCAACTCATATCTGGTTGAATAACCTAGGTGGTGAGGAGGTTGTTAAAAAATGAAAAAAAATAATGATCATCACCATCATCATATGTATGAAATGTGTAAAAATCATATGCATGCTTATGTATTGGCACAAACAGCGGATGGCAGTAATGTAGACGGAATTATAACCGGTTTGGATGATGAGTATGTATACATGGCAGTTCCACTTTCCGGGTATGAGCAAGAGCCTGACGAACATTCCCCACAATCACACGAACGACAATTTGGTTACAGTGGTTACGGATATCCGGGTTACGGTTATCCATCATATGGCTATCCCGGTTATGGGGGAGGGTACGGTTCCCCCGGGTATGGCTACCGACCAAGAAGAAGGTTTAGGAGATTGATTTTACCTCTTGCCGCGCTAACCGCTTTAAGTGTCTTGCCGTGGTACTAGTAAAACCTTGAAAAAGATCTTCAAAAAATGGAAACCCTTGCCAATAATAACCGTACTGGCAAGGGTTGTGTTCATAGTTTGAAGTAATTTACGCCGCAATGATTTAGTCTTCTTGCTTTTTTAATAAACCGTCACCTAATAGGAAAATAGCTATTGCCATAATGGCAGCTAAAATGAGTGAGTCTGCTAAATTAAATGGTTCGCCAGTCATGCTACTTAGTACATAAGAAACAACTCCACTAATGAGTGCAGACCAAATTATTGTCATAATATATCGCATGTAAAACACCTCGTCTTTTTATTTCAATTTTCATAAGTCGTATAACTGTAAGTATATCCTAATATAGGATACCAAATCAACGTACAAATTTAAAGGGATATTTTCGCTTATTTGTGTCCGAAATGTTTATTTAGGCCATTCTAATTTAGTAAATGAAAAGGATAGGAGCATAGATTATGCATATTTTAGTTGAAAATTGTTTTCATTGGATTGGTTTTCATCTTATTGATCAATTATTGGAAGAAGGGTACCGGGTGGATGGAATAAATGCTCATAACAGCAATGAAACAGATCACTTTTTATTATTTTTGGGCAGAAATAGCAATTTTACGCTACTAAAAGATGTTCCACCAGATAAAACGTATGATGCTGTATTTACGATTGGATCGCCCTATGATAAAGTATCGTATAAACGGCGCTTTGAAATTTGTCGAGATCATACAACAGTGAATGAATCGGAAAGTAAAGTTATTATTGAACAACCACTGTTGTTTGGTGAGTGGATGCCGATGAATGAAAAGGGTTTCTATTATAAAAATGAATTCGTTCCCTTTATATCGGATTGCTTTTTACAAGAGGCTATTTATATCCGAAAATTCGTCAGAAGTTTGATACAATTAATGCATACTGATCGATTACCGAATAGGTTGACGATTAAATCAGCACAAAGCCCAGAATCTTCTAGCATACTTGAAAATAACATTTATCTTTATGACAATATACGAATAGATGATAAACATCAATTATTAGAGCATTATGAACGCTATATTGATTATTATAACATCCTATATGGGGATTGAATCGAGGTGTCACAGTGCATAAGCCTATTTTAGCAACTTTATGCTGCATAATGGTGTTATTTAGTACAAGCTGTACAATCAATGAACAAGATAGCGATATACATAAAGTAGGCATGTTGGTAGAAGGCACCGCACAAGACAGTGCATGGGATCGAAAAGGGTATAAAGGTTTGGTACAAATCGGTAACCAATATGATGCAGATATATATTTTCGTGATGAAGTTCAGACAGAACAGGATGTTATTAGAGTTGTTGATGAATTAGTAACAAATGGCGTTAATCTCATTTTTGGCCATAGTGATATATATGGTAAATATTTTGTAACAATCGCATCGTATTATCCGGATGTACAATTTATCTATTTTAATGGCGATTACACGAAAAAAAACGTAACAAGCTTGAATTTCGATTCGCATGCGATGGGTTTTTTTGCCGGCATGATGGCAGGAAAAATGACAACGACAAATACGGTAGGAGTTATTGCTGCCTATGAATGGCAACCGGAAATTGAAGGTTTTTTTGAGGGTGTTAAATATGAAAACAGCAACGCCAATGTTTATTTGAACTTTGTCAATGACTGGAATGATCAAACTACTGCCATCAAAATGTATGAAACAATGGTGAAAAAAAATGTCGATGTATTTTATCCGGCGGGAAATGTATTCAGCACTGAAATTATTGAGCGGGCAAGTGGTACAGGCCTATACGCGATTGGGTATGTATCCGACCAATCAGCAATCGCCAAAAAAACTGTATTGACAAGCACTGTCCAGCATGTAGATCATCTTTATTTACTTGCAGCCGACATGTTTCAATCCGGTGAACTGAAAGGGGACAAGCTAACATTTGATTTTCAAGAAGATGCTATATCATTAGGAGAATTTAGTGAAGATGTACCTGAACGTTTTATTGATAGAATAAATAATGCGGTTCAAATTTATGAAAAAACAGGGCTTTTACCTAATGAGCAATAATCATTAAAACATTTGTGCAGCGATTTTTGCTTGCAACAAATAGAAGATTACATTAAAATTAGTACCAAGTCATAATATATGATAGTAACAAGTTGAACAATTAAGGGGATGGATACATGGGTGCAGGTATTTTAGGAGTGGGACATTACGCTCCGGAACATGTAGTGACAAATAAAGATTTGGAAAAAATAGTAGATACAACAGACGAATGGATTGCTTCTAGAACCGGGATAGAAGAAAGAAGGATTGCAAAAGAAGATGAAGATTCATCGGACATGGCTTTTTACGCTGCTGAAAACGCTTTGAAGGATGCGAATATAGATGCAAAAGACATTGATTTAATATTAGTCGCAACCGTAACACCGGATACACCATTTCCTTCCGTATCCTGTATGTTGCAAGACCGCTTAGGGGCTGAACATGCAGCGGCAATGGATGTGAGTGCAGCATGTACCGGTTTTGTTTATGGATTAGTTACAGCGCAACAATTTATCGAAGCAAAAACATATAAACATGTGTTGGTAGTTGGTGTAGATAAATTATCAAAAATTACGGATTGGTCGGATAGAAATACATGTGTATTACTCGGGGACGGCGCCGGGGCTGCGGTCGTAGGTGAAGTTTCAGAAGGTAAAGGCATACTTTCTTCTGAGCTTGGTTCAAATGGTTCTCGCGGAAGCGATTTGTTTCAGGATAAAAAGAATCATCTCGTAATGAATGGCAGAGAAGTATTTAAATTTGCTGTTCGGCAGATGCCTGAATCATCGGTTAAAGTTGTTGAGAAGATAGGTTTGAATAAAGAAGATGTTGATTATTTAATTCCACACCAAGCGAATATCCGGATTATGGAGGCTGCACGGGAACGACTAGGAATTGCAGAGGACAAGATGGCAGAAACGATCAGAAAATACGGGAACAACTCTTCCGCTTCCATACCGATTGCCCTTTCCGAATCTGTGAAACAAGGTAAAATAAAAGACAATGACCTGATTGTATTGGTTGGTTTTGGCGGTGGTTTGACCTGGGGAGCAGCTGCTATTCGTTGGGGTAAATAATCAACTTAATCTGTATCATATGATAAAATTATTCTTGAGATAAATACATTGTAAGACAGTGCATGCTCAATAAGAGGAAAGAAGCGTCGGCTACAAACACGACGCCTTGGGGCTGCGCGTAAATGCTCGCCCCACCAAAAAAACTTGTTGTAACGCCGACATGCGTGAAAATTAAAGGCAGAACAGGTCCTCTTGATCTAATTGATTTTTTATCGAACTATTTGAACAACCTCTAATTTGAGAATGGATTTTAAAGGGAGGCATAATGATGGCCAATAGAAGAGTAGTTGTCACGGGACTAGGTGCCGTAACCCCGGTCGGAAATGATGCAACTACATTATGGAATAATATTAAAGCCGGAAACTCCGGGATTGATTTTATAACAAAAGTAGACAGAGATGCATTTCCTGTTCACGTAGCTGCAGAAGTGAAAGGTTTTGATCCAACGTTATATATGGATAAGAAAGATGTGCGTAAGATGGATTTATTCACGCAATATGCTGTTGCCGCTGCAAAGATGGCGACGGAGGATGCAAAATTGGCAATTGATGAAAGTATTGCCGAACGTGTCGGTGTGTGGATAGGTTGCGGAATTGGCGGCATGCAAGTATATGAGGAACAGCTTCGAAAATTTATTGAAAAAGGCTCGAAACGAGTAAGTCCATTTTTCGTACCGATGTTAATTCCTGACATGGCAGCAGGGCAAGTTTCAATTCAGCTTGGGGCCAAAGGGATTAATTCTTGTACAGTCACAGCTTGCGCATCTGGAACCAATTCAATTGGAGATGCCTATAAAGCGGTACAGCGCGGCGATGTTGACTATATTATTACCGGCGGAACGGAATCGCCAATTACAAATATGGCATTTGCCGGGTTTTCCGCAATGCGTGCACTTTCTCAAAATGATGATCCATCAACAGCAAGCAGGCCGTTTGATAAAAACCGGGATGGCTTTGTTATGGGTGAGGGTGCCGGTATATTAATACTTGAAACATTGGACACTGCACTAGAACGCGGGGCCCACATTTATGCCGAAATTGTCGGATATGGTTCAACAGGAGATGCATATCATATTTCCGCACCGGCTGAAGGTGGAGAAGGAGCGGCACGGGCAATGAAACAAGCATTGGCTGATGCGCAACTAGCACCGGAAGAAGTTAATTATATTAACGCGCACGGAACGAGCACAGATATGAATGATCGATATGAAACAGCAGCAATTAAAACCGTATTCCAAGACCATGCAACAAAGCTCGCTGTCTCATCAACAAAGTCCATGACTGGTCATTTACTTGGGGCTGCAGGTGGAGTTGAGGCGATTATCTCTGCAAAGGCCATAGACGATAGTATTATTCCAGCAACAACGAATTATGAAACACCTGACCCAGAATGTGATTTGGACTATGTGCCGAATGAAGCAAGGAAACAGGTCGTACAAGTGGCGATGAGCAATTCATTTGGTTTTGGCGGTCATAACGCTTCACTTGTTTTTAAAAAATATTAATTAAAAAAAGTAGGCATTCCTTATTTTGAATATAAGGGATGCCGATTTTGATTTGGTAAAAATTTTTATATAGTATAAATGCGATTCGGATTTTCGCTATCAAGTCTTGGTCAAGATTATTAAACAGAGTTATGAAGATATATAGTGTTTTAAATAAGCCAATCTATGCAAAAACAAGTCTCGAATTAAGCTATAATTGTGTTTTTTCTATGAATATTACGGATATATATTTAATACTGGTCAATTTATTCAATGTTTATGACGGTGAATGTAAGGAGGAGTCGCATATGCGAGTGGAAGTTAATGGGAACACACTTGAGTTAATGAAAGGTGATATTACACTTCTGAAGGTAGGGGCTATAGTAAATGCAGCTAATGGAACGCTCATGGGTGGAGGTGGTGTGGATGGTGCCATCCATAGAGCGGCTGGGCATGAACTGCTTGAGGCTTGTAAATCGGTTCGGAAAAATGAACTAAACGGCAAAAAGCTGGAGACAGGGAAGGCGGTTATTACAAAAGGGTTTAAGTTACCGGCCGACTGGATCATTCATACAGTTGGACCTGTTTGGAGTGGGGGAGATGATACAAAGGAAGAATTGCTAGCCAATTGTTATAGGAATTCCTTGTCGCTTGCACAAAATAAGGGGGTTTCAAGTATTGCATTTCCGTCGATATCAACAGGTGTTTATCGCTTTCCGGTTGATTTAGCAGCTCGTATTGCCATCGATACAATCAAGACACATTTGCAAAATAATTCATTTGGAAAAGTTATCATCACTCTCTTTTCCGATAATGATTATAATATCTATAGTGCAGCATTAAAAACAGGAATGCGTAATGAATAAAAAAATCTTTGTTCTTTTTGTTAGTGGGGTAGGAAAGGAACCCCACTGAAATGAAGTTTCACTTTATCCTCATACATATTTTGTAGAAAAGAATCATAGGGAAATTAGATGAAAGAGAATCGGGGGGTGAATAGATGGTTCAGATGTTTAAAAATAGTCTCGAAGATTTCAAACTGTCATATATAAAATATTTATCATTTGAATTGATCTATTCGTTTCTTGGAAGTGTGATTTTTGTTCCCATTTTAACATACCTTTATAATCAATTGTTTATGATGGTCGGTAAAGGCCAAGCATTGCTAAACAATGAAGTCTATAAGCTAGGTCTTAGTTTTGAAGGTCTTCTCGGTTTATTTATCGTCAGTTTTGTTGCGGTATCAATTTTATTTGTGGAGCTTGGTGCTATCATTTTAATCGCGCAAAAAAGCTACTTTAGGCAACCAGTTTACATTTCGGATGCATTTGTTACGTCGATGAAGAAGTTGCCGAAACTATTAGGGTTCGGTATTTTTCAGTTATTTTTTCTTTTGTTGCTTGGTATTCCCTTTCTTGATGCTTCAACCTTACCACCGTTATTGGACTTAAACATTACTATCTTGATAACGGATTTTTTTCAGGAGACTCTAACGGCAAAAGTCATTTATCTGGCGTTGTTTATTGGCGTCATTTATTTGTACTTACGTTGGATTTTTGCACTCCATTTTATTTTTATCAAAAATAAATCAATCTATAATGCAATGAAAGCTAGCTGGAAATTAACAGAACTTTGCAAATTCCGGATTATAATGTCCCTTATCGTATGGAATATCCTATTTATTGGGATTGGTTTTCTGATCGTTACTCTTTTATCGCGATTGGGCATAGTTATTGATTCAAAGGTGATTGGAGATTTTATCGGTAACTATTTACAAATGTTTTCCAGTTACATAACGATTGTTTTATCGTTCTTTTTTATACCGATGAACATAATCATCCTGACACGGATGTTTTATAAATCGCAAGGAGAATCCGGAATTGAGGTTAGTGATTGTTTGGATCTTGACAAAAGTATACTTTTAAGTCGCGTGGAATCAACTATCAATCGTATGATCCCGCGTGGAAAGACTACGCTTACCACACTAGCAGTTATCTTGTTCACAGCAGTGTTTTTGTTTAATTACGTTATACAGGATTCGATCGTTTATTTACGGTGGGACGTAGCCGTTGCCGGGCACAGAGGGGATGGATTTAATGCTCCGGAGAATTCCATATCAAGTATCCATTCCGTTATTGAAAAAGGAGCCGATGCAGTGGAAATCGATGTTACCTTAACAAAAGACGACGTACTCGTACTGAGCCACGATCTCGATCTTATGCGTACGGCAGGGATTCCGTCGAAAATAAGTGATTTAACGTATGAGGAGCTGAAAGATATTGATATTGGGCGCCTTTACGATGAATCCTACGCCGGGGAAAAGATTCCAACATTAGATGAAGCACTCGCATTAACAGTTGAGAAAGATATTGGTGTAATTATTGACGTAAAAACCGAACGTGACGAAGCAGTTTACGCTAAAGAATTGGCAAGGCTAATCGAAAAACATGACGCCAAGGAGCTGGCTTCCGTTCAGTCTTTTAATCAGCACTTGCTCAAATTGATTCGTGAACATAACAGTGAAATACAGCTTGGACAGATTTTGTACTTATCTGCAGGTAACCTTTCCGGACTGGATGTCGACTTTTACACCGTTCGTGAAAGTATGCTCACGAATAGATTTATTAAACGCGCAAAAAAGGAAAATCGTAAAATTTGGGTATGGACTGTTAACAACGAGCGCAACATTAAAGAGGTTTTATCATATGACATTAACGGGATTATTACAGATTACCCTGAAAAAGTTCAACGTATTATAGGGGTCAGACCTGATGAAGAGGAAGCAATAATGCGTTAAATTATATAGTTTAAACTTTGGTAAAAGCGATTTTTAACGAACTTTTGAACCACCTCTAAAATGTATTCATCATTTTTTTAACTTGACTGCATAAATATATATAAATCGATGGACAGGCTAGAGGTGATTTGTATAATGTGGTATATTTTTTTGTTTTTAATTGGATTTGGACTAGCTGTTTCCGGTGGAGTGACGATTATTGCATATATGAATTTTTTACCAGCAGGTATTACATGGTTTGAATACTTTATGTTTATTAAAAGCAGAGTAGAATGTTACTTTTTACCGATTGGTTTTTTAATAATGGCCTTTACTATTTATCGTTTTCCGAATAACATTTAGCAACCTGCACAAGAATATTTTTTAATCATGATGGTCATAATGATTTTAAATGCTTTAAAAGGTGGGTTGCAACATGTTATATGTATATGATGTATGGGTGAATTGGTTTGAAGGGGAAGAGAACGGATATAACGTATGTCATTTTCATGAATGGCGTAAGACCGATCGTATTGACTTGCTTGATCAAGTTCCGTTATTTTACATAACCGATGAATTGTTTTCCAACATAGAAAACGGAATGAATGATTTGCCTGAACAATTACTTTATAAAATACATAAGCGGGCGTACCGAAAAAATGGTCAGGAGAGAAAAGAAATTGATTATGCGTGTATTGTATCTAATGGAAAAGAAATAATTGCTTTTGATACAATTGGATACCGAATACCAGTTCGAAAAAGTCGTTTGATTCCGAGGCAGGAACAGCTTATATTTGGCATGTTGGAAAACACAAAGTTGCATATGTTTAAATTTAAACAGCCGTCGAAAGAAGAGAATAGAAATATAATGTCTTTGAAACCGTCATTAGTTATTGGTCTGACAAGAAAAGAAAGACAGCTTAAACAATTGTTGATGATGGCGTTGGATCAATTGCGAACAATCAATAATCCAGAGGAACTGCGTTATTGGCTCACGGAGTGGGATCCGAAGAAATATCCATTTATACGCGGTATGGATAAAGACAAGGTATGGAATGCTTTGTATAATGACGTCAAACATGGATGGAGCAAAAGGCACGAAGAATTATGCGCTAAACTTATAAAGGGGCAAACATTCCTTGAAAATATGTGGGAGTTTGAACAAACGCAAAAACAAAACACATCAAAGTTATAAAAAAAGTCAGTGCATATGTGGCACTGACTTTTTTATGGTTTGATTAAGATGAGTTTTCGGGTTGTGGATATCACGCTTTATATCACTCTGAGTGTGGATATATGCGCTCCAAGTACGGATATAATCTTCTCGAGTGTGGATATATCGCTGCAAGTGCGGATCTAATCTTCTTGAGTGTGGATATATCGCTTTAAATACGGGTATCTGTCACCTCATGGGTGAGATACAACGCTAATGGCATATTATATGTTTTATCCACTTATCTTTTGTACCGAAGATTGATTACTTTCTACCCAAGCCCATAGCCGCATTTGCAGCTTTCAATGTTTTATTAGCTGTTGCAGCTGCTTTTTCAGCGCCGCGATCCAAAATATCATCTAAATCATTGGACTGAATTAATTGTTCGTATTTTTCTTGAATTGGCTGAAGAAGTTGAATGACTGCTTTAGCTGTATCACCTTTAAATTCTCCGTATCCTCTATTTTTGTATTTATCTTCTACCGTTTCGATAGTTTCCCCTGTACAACTCGCGTGGATTGTCAGCAGATTTGAAATACCCGGTTTGTTTTCTTTATCAAATGCGACAATACCTTCTGAATCCGTCACTGCGCTTTTCAATTTTTTTTCAATTTTTTTAGGTGTATCCAGCATGGAAATAAACCCTTTTGGATTTTCATCCGATTTGCTCATTTTTTTCAGCGGATCCTGCAATGACATGATCCGGGCTCCTACTTTAGGGATACTAATGTCAGGAACGACGAATGTTTTTTTATATCGATTATTAAAGCGTTGAGCAAGAGTTCTTGTCAGCTCCAAATGCTGGGTTTGATCATCTCCAACCGGTACAATATTTGTCTGGTAAAGCAAAATATCTGCAGCCATTAAAGCAGGGTATGTAAACAAAGCAGAAGAAACTCCATCTTTACCGGATGATTTATCTTTAAATTGTGTCATGCGTTCCAGTTCACCCATATAGCTGATCGACTGAAGCATCCAGCTTAATTGAGCGTGTGCTGCAACTTCTGATTGAATGAACAAAGTCGATTTTTCATGGTTAATTCCAGAGGCAAGATATAATGCAGCTAAAGAGCGGATATTATGCTGTAATGTTGCAGGTTCTTGTGGCACGGTAATTGCGTGATTGTCGACAATGCAAAAATAACAATTTTCATCTTCCTGCAATTGAACAAATTGGCTGATTGCTCCTAAATAATTACCTAAAGTTAATGTTCCGCTTGGCTGAATGCCGGAAAATATTGTTTTCAAAATAATTCACTCCATCAGTTTATCTTGTTATATGTAGTTATCTATATTACAGCATTGTTTTTTATAAGGACAGGTAGTATTGTGATTAGCTGGCTAATTTAAGCGCTCAGCTCCCTTGGGTCTTAAGCATGAACTTTTCGTGAAAAAACCGCAACTACGGTTACTCGCTTAAGCTATGCCTGAGGCTGACCCGGGCTCTTGCGCTTTTCTTAAGAAATTCAATAGTCATCTTGGCTTGATGAACGATAATTATTAGCCACCTTATCGGCCATTATCGCTGCATATATATTCTTAGCAACTGTGTAAAAAGGTTCATTCTTCCCGAATCAGAACGAATAATCAATTATATTTTGCTGAATCAGATTGATTACCAATTAGTATACATTTGTGTACATAATAATTCAGAGTTAATTTCAGTGTACCCACAAATTAGGGGAGGTCTATTCGTATTATGTATATTATACCATCGTGAGTTCTTATCCACTCAAATTATATACTACGGCTGAAAAATAAATCAAGCAAAGACCAATTCGACAAAAATCGCAAATTCCCATTTAGTTTTTAGGGTTTGTCCTTTATAATAAATAAAGATACATAGTTTTATAGTAGGAGATGGGATCATGATAAAAAAACAACTACAGACTTCGTTCATCCTGACAGTTATCCTTCTTGCATTTGTTCATCCCGTCAATATTCATGGCGACGAGATCCAACAAGCAAAATTACATCAAGAAAGAGAAATCAACATTGAAGCGATAAATACAGATAAAAGTTTCCAACGATTTACATATGACACAGGCCTTAACTTCGAGTATCCAGAGGCAGTAAGAGGAATCTATGTTACAGGTCCTTCAGCAGGCGGAGAACGTCTAGGAAAATTAATTGATTTAGTAGAAACGACAAAGTTAAATGCAATGGTGATCGATGTTAAAGAAGACTTTGGGAAACTGACATTTCGTCCTGAAGATAATCCAAAATATAAGGATGCAGCTGATAATTTTATAAAAGACCCAAGAAAACTATTGGAAAAGCTGGAAGAAAAGGAGATATATCCGATTGCTAGAATCGTTGTTTTCAAAGATTCCGTATTATCGAAAAAACGTCCCGAATTATCATTTACGAAAAATGGAAAAGTATGGGTAAATAATAAAGGTGAAGCCTTTGTCAATCCATTTAGTAAAGAAGTGTGGGATTACAATATTGGGATAGCAAAAATGGCAGCTGAACTTGGTTTCCAAGAGATTCAATTCGATTATGTGCGCTTCCCGGAAGGATTTGAACGTCGTGATAAGGAGTTGGATTATACACTTGGTGACTACAAAAATTCCGATTTAAACAATATAAAAAAACGGGTACAAGCTGTAACAGACTTCGTTGCTTACGCCAAAAAGGAATTAGAATACTATGATGTGGATGTATCCGTCGATATATTCGGCTATGCTGCCACTGTCGAGGAAACTCCTGGCATTGGACAAAACTTCTCGAAAATATCCAGTAACGTAGATGTTATTTCTTCCATGATCTATCCAAGTCATTGGACGTCATACTTTGATATTCCATTTCCTGATAAAGAGCCATATCGGCTTGTGAGCGAATATGCAAAAGTCGAAAACGATGTTTTAGATAAGTTGGAAAATCGACCGACATCTCGACCATGGATTCAAGATTTTGAAGCGCCATGGTTGTACGATGGCCCCGCGACTCAGTACGGAAAAAAGGAAGTTGAAGCACAAATTAACGCATTGAAAGAGCATGGAATTAACGAATATTTACTCTGGAATGCAGGCAATACGTATACAAAAAATGTGGATTATAAATAGGGTAGAGGGTTTCGGGCATCTATTCTTTAAAGAAGTGAATAGAATGTCCGAATCGATTTAATAAGCAACAAGAAAATGCGATTATTTAATAGGATGTCGGGTATACTCTTTTACAAGTAGTTAAAAAAAGAGGATTATTGCAGAACTTTACTTAATAATAACTTCATGAAAAAGCGTATTATCCGTAAAAAAGGAGTAATAGGATGAATTGGTACGAGAAACTTAGTGAATATTTCCCGGTGGAAGAAATGAAGTCGAAAGCGCATATGGAAATATTATTAAAGGAAAAAGGTGATGTTTACCATAAGGATGAGGGACCGCATCACGTTTTAATGTATGCAGAATTTGACCAGTTTCTATTTATCGATTACTTATGGGTCTCTTCTGAGTCCAGAGGTCAGGGTATCGGACGTCAGTTAATTGAAAAACTCAAAAAGAAAAACAAGGTTATAATTCTTGAAGTTGAACCGGTAGATTATGAGGACACGGATACGAAGAAAAGACTACATTTTTATCAGCGAGAAGATTTTAAACATGCGAGTTCGATCGGTTATACTCGTCGATCACTAGCAACAGAAAAAGATACGCCGCTGGAAATCTTGTATTGGTCACCAAAAGATCATTCTGAAGATGCGATATATGAACAATTGAAGCAAACATACATCGATATTCATACTTATAAAGATATGGAAGTTTACGGGAAGCGATATCAAACAGTAGACGATGTATTAACCAAAAAGGATGGCAATGGGACAAGTATTTTCAATGGTTTGGAGAATGAAAAAAATTAAAAAACGTAAATAATTAACGGCAAATTTTAGAAAATGATTAATTTTTTTTGTAAATCAATGTTTAAAAATTCGTTGTTAGAGGTATATTACATTTAAATGAAATATATTACAAATATTGACGAAATCAATTCGCTTTTTTAGCTTTACCCCCTACCTTTTACTTGACAAATATAGTATAATCAACAGTAGGGAAGTTATTTAAACTTATTATAAAGTAATAAGTGATTTGATATGCATGGTTTACAATATGTTATATACACATTTTTTAGAAATGAGGAGTGAAGTTACATGGTAACACTTTATACCTCGCCAAGTTGTACATCTTGCCGAAAAGCAAAAGCATGGCTTGAAGAACACGGGATACCGTTTTCGGAGCGAAATATATTTTCCGAACCATTATCATTGGACGAGATAAAAGAAATTTTACGGATGACAGAAGATGGAACAGATGAGATTATCTCGACCCGTTCCAAAGTTTTTCAAAAATTGGACGTTAATATTGACCAACTTCCGTTAAAAGATCTATTTCATCTTATCCAACAAAATCCAGGCTTGTTGCGCCGTCCAATTATACTGGATGAAAAGCGACTGCAGGTCGGATACAACGAAGACGAAATTCGCAGGTTCCTACCAAGAACTGTCCGTACGTTCCAATTACGTGAAGCACAGCGAATGGTTAATTAAATTTGTGAGATATTTCGCATACACATTACAAAGCGTAGCCCATTAATAAAGGGTTGCGCTTTGTGCTTTTTATATAATAAAATTTCCACTTACTTCTAAGATGATTAGTAAGCTTTAAATTAGGGAAAACATCTAGTGACAAATATTTAAAAGTCGTTTAGAATAGTATATTAAACAGGATAAACCTTTATATTTTCAAAACGAGCATGATTATCATACAATGAATATATAAGTAGTAAGGATGAATGTTTGGTTGGAGTAATCTCTTCCACCTAATTATTTTATACTTTAAAGCTGATAACCATTTTAAGGTTAAAGTAACTAGCAAGCTTGTATTTTCCAATTGAAGGGAGAGAATCAACAATGGAAATAGAAAGAATAAATGAGAATACAGTAAAATTTTATGTTTCGTATATAGACATTGAGGATCGAGGATTTGAAAGAGAAGAAATATGGTACAATCGAGAACGCAGTGAACAATTGTTCTGGCAAATGATGGATGAGGTTAATTATAAAGAGGATTTCTCCGTGGAAGGCCCATTATGGATCCAAGTACAGGCGTTGGAAAAAGGATTGGAAATAATTGTTACAAAAGCACAAGTTTCGAAAAATGGTGAAAATCTGGAACTTCCTGTAAATGACCATGAAACAATTGATATTACTGTAAACGATAAAGTCGAAAACATGATTGGTGGAAAAATTAATAAAGAGAAGGAAAGTGAGCAAGAAGAGGATGGGCTACCATTGTCGGTTATCGTCCGTTTGAACGAATTTGAAGACGTTATTCAATTAAGTCATTATATTCATTTAAAAGAAGAAGACGATTTTATAAAGACACTATATTTTTACAATGGTAAATACTACTTGTATCTTGAATTTACACAAGATATGGAAGAGCGACAAGAAGATATTCTTAGTCAAGTTTTTGAGTATGGTGACGAGTCAAATGTGACCATTCATGTACTAGAAGCATACGGAACAGAAGTGATGAAGGAAGATGTATTCAACCAAGTAAAAGTCCAATTTTCCGCATAACAAAGACACTCGAACAATGAGTGTCTTATTTTTTTGTATTGATTTAACGAAACAATCTGTATACCTGAAGACTCCCTCGGATCATCACGGGACTACTACTCTTCATTTAAACGATTTGTGGAACTTCTTCATGCATCAAAAACATATTTGACACTTCATATAAACGTCATTTTCAGTCAATCTTTTACAAAAATTCGTCTAATATTAGCAGGACATTCCATGTTTATGTGGTATATGTAGTGTAGGAGGTGACTGTATAAAAGTGTTGCAAGCAAAAACAAGTGTTGGACAATTTGTAACGCCGGCTAGATTAACGTCAAAAGAAATAGATTGGCACCGGCAACATACAACGTTTTACTGTCCAGTATGTCAGCATAAAGTCATTTTAAAAGCCGGAATGAGAATCATACCTCATTTTGCACACCATTCAGATTCCGATTGTTCTAGTGCTCAAAGAGGAGAAGGCGCCTACCATGAAAAGGGAAAATTGATGTTATATGAGTGGCTAAAAAATCAACAGATGGACGTCCAACTCGAGCCCTACATTGGAGATATTAATCAACGGCCGGATCTGCTCGTATCGATTAAAAATCGACATATCGTCATTGAATTTCAATGTGCAACTATCTCACAAGAGCAAGTGCAAAAGAGAAACAAAGGTTATCAAGACGCAGGTTTGATACCAATCTGGATTTTAGGCGCAAATCAAATGAATCGAATCCAAAAACGATCACTAAAGTTAAATGCGTTATCGTTACAATGCATGTATCGGTTTTCTTCAACAACTCCTCTTACATTAATCTACTTCTGTCCGGACTCGCTTCGCTTACTGCTTTTTCAACATATTTTTATGACAACTACAAAGAAAGCGATAGGAACGTTCCATTTTCACCACATACAAGCGATACGATTTACTGACCTCTTTAAAAAGCAGCCGTTAACTCAAACTGAATTACAAACATTGTGGTTTAATGAAAAACGTGCATTTCGATTGTATCCAAGAAGGCGAATATATGGAAGCGAACGAAAGTGGTTGCAATGGCTCTATGATAAAAACACCCATTTTGAAAACCTGCCATCTATTATTCATTTACCCGTTTCTTCTCAATATTTGATGAAAGTGCCTCCCTGGAATTGGCAGAGTCGACTATGCCTTGATATTATTCATCCTCTTCCTATAAGAAACACCTTTTCATTTAACAGGTGTAAAACCTTATTGCATTTTTATTCGCACTCCTCAACAGATTTTCCACTTATACAAACGGACATTGATCCCATTCATCAATACTTACAGCATTTGATTCGTCTAAATATAATTAAACAAACAGCAAAAGATCAATATGAAAAAATTCACTCACTCAAATTTTATACTCATATTGAGGATGCACTTAAAGGGGATGCAGCAGTTTTAAAACAATTAATTACAAAATGCATGTAAATTACAGGCATGAACAAGCTCTAAATCGTTATACTAGTAAGAAGTGCCACTTTTAATTAAACTTGGAGTATATAGGAAATGTAGGATAAAGGTGTATGCTAATGAAATTCATAGTATAAATGGAGGTATGTAAAAATGGCAAAAGCAACGAAAAAACTGCAAAAGCGCAGCGAGGTACCTGAAGAACGTACATGGAAGCTGGAAGATATTTTTGCTTCGGATGATTTATGGGAGAAAGAATATAAAGCTCTAGAAGCAGATATTCCTAAGATCAAGGAATATCAGAATACATTGTCCGATTCCTCAAAAAGTTTATTACAAGTGCTACAATTGCAAGATGAACTATCCGAACGGCTCGGAAAATTGTATACATATTCGCATATGCGTTACGACCAGGACACAACTAACGGTTCTTACCAAGCAATGAATGCACGTGCGGATAATATATTAACCCTTGCTTCAAGCAGTATGAGTTATATCGTACCGGAAATTCTCGAAATGGATGAAAAAAAGCTAACTTCTTTTATGGAGGAAGAAGAAGGGTTAAAGCTTTACCAAAAAACTTTGGATGAAATTACAAGACAGCGTCCGCATATTTTAAGTAAAAACGAGGAAGCACTTTTGGCACAAGTCTCAGACCCGATTCAAGCGGCATCTCAAACATTTAGCATGTTAAATAATGCAGACTTAACTTTTCCTGAAATTAAAAATGAAAAAGGAGAAGAAGTAGAATTAACACACGGCCGCTACCTTGGTTTTATGGAATCAAAGGATCGACAAGTACGTAAAGCCGCTTTTGAAGCAATGTATCACACGTATGGCAGTTTTAAAAATACTTTTGCGACGACGCTGAGCGGTACCGTGAAAAAAGATAACTTTTATGCAAAAGTAAGAAATTACGATTCTGCACGGCAGGCTGCCTTGGATGGCAATAATATTCCTGAAAAAGTGTATGATAATCTAGTCGAAGCAGTCAATGACCGATTAACCTTGCTTCACCGCTATGCTAAATTACGTAAAGAAGTGCTTCGTCTGGATGAATTGCACATGTATGATTTATATACACCGCTTATCCAGGATACCGATATGAATTTTACCTACGAAGAAGCCCAAGAACATGTATTGAATAGTTTGAAACCTATGGGAGCAGACTACACGGCTATTATTGAGGAAGGTTTTCAAAATCGCTGGATAGATGTAGAGGAAAACAGAGGAAAACGAAGTGGTGCTTATTCATCGGGATCGTATGGAACGAATCCGTATATATTACTTAATTGGCAGGATAATGTGAATGATATGTTTACATTGACACATGAACTGGGTCACTCGGTGCATAGTTACTTTACGAGAAAAGCACAGCCTTTTCGCTATGGTAATTATTCAATCTTTGTTGCAGAGGTTGCTTCTACATGCAACGAAGCATTGTTGAATGAATACATGCTTAATAATTTGGATGATGAAAAACAAAAACTGTACATTTTAAACCACTTCTTGGAAGGCTTCCGCGGAACAGTTTTTCGCCAGACGATGTTTGCTGAATTTGAGCACAAGATTCACATGCTTGCTCAAGATGGGGAAGCTTTAACAGCCGATAAACTGACGGAAACCTACTATGCACTTAATAAAAAGTATTTCGGTGATGAGGTCATTTCGGACGAGGAAATTGGATTGGAATGGGCACGAATTCCTCATTTTTACTACAATTATTATGTATATCAGTATGCAACCGGGTATTCTGCAGCCACTTCACTCGCCAAGCAAATACTGGATGAAGGAGAGCCGGCAGTAAACCGTTACATTGATTTCTTAAAAGCGGGAAACAGCGATTATCCAATTGAAGTTTTAAAAAAAGCAGGGGTCGATATGACCGGAAAACAACCTATTTTAGATGCACTGGATATATTTGAAGAAAAACTGACCGAAATGGAAGACCTTCTTAGAAAAACGAAATAGTAAGCCTGTTTTACAAAAAGATTGTCCTATTCGGATTTCATAGAGGGAATTGAAGGAAGTTAAATCGATTGGTCAGTTCCATTAGACAAAGGAATTTAATTAAACTGAAACGGAAGCATAAACTGGATTATATGAATACGTAAACAAGTCTAAAACGACTTCAGCCAAATAAGGCCTGAAGTCGTTTTTGTATGCAGCAAATTACTATTATTCACCCTTTCAACGCATGCCACGATAAACACGTGGGTGCATGAAAGAATAAACGGTTAAATAAATGGAAATAAACAATATAGGCAAGGTGATAAACATCGGGATAAATTGCATCAGACCAAATAGGTTTAAAATGAATGCACCAATCGTTACGATCAAAAAGATAATAGGAAGAGAAGACTTCATCAAATAACACGCTCCCATGGTTATGTTCATTCCATACCCAATCCAAATCTAGCATTGACGATGATTCCGTATATTAAATTTATATGAAGAATATTCAACCATTAGAATAAAAAACTCTAAGTTTATGAATCTACTTAGAGAGGTCAAATTAAATCTGCAAAGCATACTTCGCGTTTTAACTTTTTTTATTTGTATTTAGAGCACCACTATGAAATATATTTCCAGATGGAGTCATGCTTTACGTTTATCTTTTTTACCTTTCGCTTTAACTGCAGCTTTTTCATTTCTCTTTCAGCTTCAGCCAGCGTCCAATCGTAAATAACCGACAATTCTTTGTTACCAACCATTCCGTAATGGGCAAGAAAATCTTCCAATGGTGGCTTTTTGGCAGGCGGCATATCTACTTGCAATATTTCTCTTAAAATATGAACATATGTGTCATAATGATGAAACCCAGTAATTTTAATACCGTGATCTTCAATGACATGATTAAAGAAAACGAGTGTAGGTAATGTATCAACGTTCATATCTTTTAAGATTTTTAAATCGCACTGAAATGCTTTTTTGGCAGAGCTGGATTGCAAGTCATTACTGAATTCCTCTACATCCAATTTGGCGTTCTCTGCACACCGGATTAACGTTTTTTCATCTGAAATATCTTCATTATTTATAAAAAACGCTTCTTGTACTTTACGCAGAAACAATCTTCCTGCCCGATTCCCTTGAAGCTCTGCTGCCTTTATAGCCATGGACGTACTCCACGGGAAGTTGTCGGACTTTAAATCGCGATCGCAGCTAATACCGGAAAACTTATCTGTTTTTTCCCAAATAGGTATTGGATTTCGGTTTTTCACCGATTTCTTGCGCAATTTTACTAACCGACCGCTAATGACAGGGCGGATTGTAAAAAAGCGTCCATATTCAATGGATAACTTCTTGAAGATGGGGTCTAATGTCCAACATTCAGGACATAATGGGTCAATGAAAGCATATATTTCTATCGGCTTCTCTATAAAATCAATAAAATTATATTTCACTGAATGATCTGCATGATTTGCTTTAGGTTGTTCGTACAGATTCCAAACCATACATAAGTCCCCCTTTTCTTTATTCTCGCGTGTTAACCATATGTTGAGCTGTCATGACCAGTCTTTCAAATATAGCACTACGATATGGCTCTTCTATCTCTGCCTCTTCTAATGCCTTATGCATACATTCCAGCCAGGCATCTTTTCTTTCCGGTGTAACTTCAAATTCCATATGTCTTCTTCTGAGCATCGGATGTCCGCGTTCTTCGTTGTAAATGCTTGGTCCTCCAAAAAATTGGACTAGAAATAAACGCTGTTTTCGAGCTGATTCCGCTAAATCGTCAGGGAAAATAGGAATAAGTTTTGGATTATTTCCAATATGTTTATATAGTGAATCAATTATTTTATCGATTGGTTCATAACCACCAATTGCTTCAAAAATGGTTCCTGGTTTTGTCATGAAGTGTGCTCCTTCTATGTTTCTATCATTGTAGCAACGGAAGGCGGTCTGGGCAAATGATCCGATTATTTTCCGTCAGCTGGACAGTGTGTTTGGAAGAAGCGAGAAATTTTATTTGGTGTCTCTTTTTCAGTGATGGCGTACTTCTGTAACAGTGAATGAAAAGCTTCCAGACCGCTTTCCTTGCTTGGAGCTTCAATTTCCAATTCCCAATCGGCATACCCATTATAGGTACTATAATCGAGAACATAAAGTATGTCATTATTTTGAAACTGGCGACGTTCTGTAACTAGACTGCCATAACAGATCAATTGTGCAATATTAATATTTTTGCCAATTAATCGTTTCATTGTATATTTATCATCATTTATATTACCGTTAATCCATGAACATGCCTCTTTTTTCGACAGTGAGTCATGCGTTTCAAGTAAACCATCTGGATGCGGTTCTTTTAACGTGAGTTGATATTTGTCATTCTTTTCACGAATGCGTAAGGCACACCCTAGATCTTTTAGTTCAAGTGTTTTTGTTTCAAAATAATAGTTCGTTTGCTTGCAGGGAACTTCTGGAAAAGGAAGAGCAACTAGTAATCGCGTGTGTTCCTGCTCCGTCAATAGCATTTTATATTCAATTTCAATTTCCTGAGACATATTTATCCTCCAAAAGGGATGTTATGTATATTATCTCGAATAATTTATTCTGATGCAAAGATTATTCATTTCCATTTATTATGATAAAATAGGTAAAGGGCGTTTAATGCTCTAAATATGGTTGGATTATTATGTTAAGATATTGGAAAATAGGTGATAATTATATGGATTGGGAAGCATTCCTTGCACCGTATGCACAAGCTGTTGAAGAACTTAAAATAAAATTCAGAGGTGTTCGTAAACAATTTAATCATGAAACAAGTCATTCACCAATTGAATTCGTTACAGGAAGAGTAAAGCCGTTAGCAAGTATATTGGAAAAAGCGGACGAAAAACATATATCATATGACCGAATTGAAAAAGATATTCAGGACATAGCTGGAATTCGTGTTGTTTGTCAATTTGTCGATGATATTTATCGAGTGGTAGATATGGTGCGTGAACGAAATGATTTGCAAATAATTATTGAAAAGGATTATATTAAAAAAAATAAAGATAGTGGCTATCGCTCGTTTCATTTAATTATTGAATACCCGGTTCAAACGATACGTGGAGAAAAAAAGGTATTGGCCGAAATACAAATACGGACATTAGCAATGAATTTTTGGGCGATCAATGAACATTCATTAAACTATAAATATAAGGGTAAGATACCAACAGATGTTAAAGAAAGATTGAAAGGAGCTGCAGAAGCCGCATTTCGCCTAGATGAAGAAATGTCAAAAATAAAAAAAGAAGTACAAGAAGCCCAACGAATTTTTCACCGCAAATAATCAAAGCTAAATCTGCACTAAATTTTTTAGACATTCTGGTTTGATGTGAATACTTATCATAATAATTAATTAAAGAATTATAGGAGGTGTCTGGATTGAAGTTTTCAGTTGTATCCAAAGGGGACAATCGTTCAAATAAAATAATGGCAACGGTAAAGAAATATTTAACCGATTTTGACCTTATTTATGATGAGGAAGAACCGGAGTTAGTAATTTCAGTCGGTGGGGATGGCACCTTGCTTGAAGCTTTCCATCTTTATGTACATCGCTTGCCTTCTACTGCATTTATAGGAATACATACCGGTCACTTAGGATTTTATGCTGATTGGGTACCAGAAGAAATAGAAAAACTCGTCATTGAAATAGCAAGAACACCCTATCAGGTCGTTGAATATCCACTACTGGAGGTCATTATTCGGTTTAAAACGGAAAGGAAAGAAAGTCGGTTTTTAGCTTTAAATGAGGCTACAATAAAAACGGCTGAAGGCTCTGTCGTTTTCGATGTACAAATTCGCGGAGAGCACTTTGAAACATTTCGGGGGGATGGATTATGTATTTCAACTCCTTCAGGCAGTACAGCCTACAATAAAGCGCTGGGCGGAGGGATTATTCATCCGTCGATCGAAGCAATCCAATTAACCGAAATGGCATCGATTAACAATCGCGTTTTTCGTACGATTGGGTCACCATTAATTTTGCCAAAGCATCATACATGCTTGCTGAAGCCAATGGTCGATCGCAGTTTTTTAATTGCCCGAGACCACTATACAGATACATTTACAGATGTTAAATCCATTCAGTGTCGCGTGGCGAAAGACAGAGTACGATTCGTTCGTTATCGACCGTTTCCGTTTTGGAACAGAGTCCGCGATTCATTCGTCTCTGAAGGGGAAGAAATAGATAAAGGTTAATCGGATGTGAATGATGTTGCAATGGAAAATAACAAAAGAGTACAACGGTATGATTATTCGTGACTACTTACAGAATGTTCATTCGTTTTCGAGAAGAATGATTAAGGCGATCAAGTTTGACGGTGGTGAGATGTTGGTAAACGGAAATATCCAGCATGTACACTATCGTTTAATTGAAGGTGATATCCTGTCTGTTCAACTTCCACCTGAGCGCATTGGGCCTTCCATGACAGCGGAGGATGTGCCTTTATCGATAATGTATGAGGATGAAGCGATAATCGTATTGGATAAACCACCTGGGACAGCGACCATACCATCTCGTCATCATCTGCATAAAACGATTGCTAATGGATTGCTCGCATATTATAAAAAACATCAACTACCTTTTACAGTCCATGTTGTTACAAGGCTCGACCGTGATACGTCAGGCCTTCTTTTAGTCGCCAAACACCGATATTGTCATTCACTATTGGATCGAGCGATACAAAATAAGAAGATTGAAAGAAAGTATACAGCAATTGTAGAAGGTCATTTAATTGAAAAACAAGGATGTATTGATGCTCCAATTGGCAGAAAAGAAGGTTCAATTATCGAACGACAAGTGAGGAATGATGGACAAAAAGCGATTACACATTATCAGATAAGAAAAGAATATGCGAATCAATCGCTCGTTGATATTGAACTTGAAACAGGGAGGACGCACCAAATTCGTGTCCATTTCTCTTCTATTGGTCATCCGCTTGTGGGAGATGATTTATATGGCGGTTCGGTCAATACATTAACGAGGCAAGCGCTCCATTGTTCAGAGCTTCGTGTGGAACATCCTTTTACAAAAGAAACAATTACCTTTCAGTCACCCTTGCCAAAAGATATGCGTGATCATATTCGATTAATTCAACATTAAATTAATTTTAGGGATATGAGGTACTGACGAAACTATCATTAGAAAAGTTAATCTCGTGATGGCTAGGTTGTATCAGCCAAAAGGCTTCAATTTTATCATTATGGTGATTGGTCCAAGCCCATTTGCTATATGCTAATCAACGTATTTTAATTGACTTAAACTGTTTGTATCCTCCATAATATAGATAATGAAAATAAAATATTGAATTACCCCTCGTTAGGTGAGGCTCCTATATGGAAATAAGCTGCTACCCAGAAACGTCGAGAGACACCAATGGGTTAACAGAAACCATCGACATAAGGTGGTTTCTAATGTAGCGGGATATGCATCCAAGCTATATAGTGCTAAAACTCCACGATGGAGGCTTATTTAATCATGCTTTAAATGATAAACACCCTTCTTCGTGAGTGGTGTTTTTTAATTTGCTTTTTTACAATTGGTTAAGGATATGAATAACGAATAGATGTTGAATAAAGATTATTGAAATGGTTTATTCACACTGATAAATAGAAGTGGGTGATGAAAGATGGAAGATAAAAACAACCTGGATAGACATGTCGATTCTTTGCATAACCTTTTGGAAAAAGAACTAACGGGAGATTTTCGTAAAGAGTTTCTGGAAATTCACCCTTATGACCAAGCGATGTTTTTCCGGAAACAAACGCAAGAGGCTAGACTACAAATTTATACTTATTTATCGCCGGAAGAAATTGCTGAAATAATGGAAAATATAGAATTGGAAGAGACGGAAATATTCTTCACTGAAATGGATCCGCGATTTGCTTCAATGGTATTGGCGGAAATGCCTGCGGATGATGCGGTGGATATTTTAAATGGACTGGAAAAAGATGCCGTTGCCAGCTTTCTGACAATCATGGATAAATCAGCTGCAGAAGAAATAAAAGAGCTCCTTCATTATGAGGAAAAAACCGCCGGTAGTATTATGACTACCGAATATGTTTCCGTTTATAAAATGAATACAGTTAAAGAAACGATGCAGCAAATGAAGCGAAAAGCACCAGATGCAGAAACGATTTATTATATGTATGTGTTGGATGAAAACAAGCATCTTGTCGGTGTACTATCATTACGTGATCTAATCATTGCGGATGAAGATGTACTTATTTCCACGATCATGAGCGAACATGTCGTTACTGTTTCAGTCGGACGGGATCAAGAAGAAATAGCTCAAATGATGAGAGACTATGACTTTCTAGCACTACCGGTCATCGACTTTCAAAATCATTTGCTCGGAATTATTACGGTCGATGATATTATGGATGTCATGGAAGAAGAAGCTAGCGATGACTACTCTAAGCTCGCGGCTATATCCAATATTGACCGACCGGATGATGGTCCCGTTGAATCAGCTAAAAAAAGACTCCCTTGGCTTATTATTTTATTATTTTTAGGAATGATGACAGCGAGTCTAATAGGCAGTTTTGAAGAAACATTGGAACAGGTTGCCGTGTTAGCAATTTTCATTCCATTAATTGCCGGCATGGCGGGTAATACAGGCACTCAGTCACTCGCTGTAGCTGTCCGGGGGATAGCGACAGGTGGCTATGGAAAACAAGGAAAAATGAAGCTAATTATCCGTGAAGCAACAACCGGATTAATTACCGGAGTTGTTTGTGGAATCGTTATTATAGCTGTCATTTATTTATGGAAAGGTGAGCTGTTTCTTGGTATTCTTGTAGGTATTTCGATTATGGTAACACTAGTTGTTGCTACGTTATCCGGCGCATTGATACCGCTCGCAATGGATCGGCTTAATATTGATCCGGCTGTAGCATCAGGACCATTTATTACGACGTTGAATGATCTTACTTCCATTTTAATTTACTTCGGAATGGCTACTACGTTTATGCAGTTTTTATTATAGAACGTTAAAGGAACCATACTGGAGTTTGCCTGTAGAAACACATTTCCTGTCTTAGGCTCATATAATAAGTAGAATATTTTCTACAAAGGAGTGCAGGAAATGGGAAAGCAATATGCGAAGAATCCCTTGCTATATATTCACCAGCCAGAAAGAAAAGCGCCGAAAGCAAAGATGCAAGAAAGTTATACGTCGACATCGGTAAGTAAAAGTAACCAAACGTCACCATATAAAGCGACATCTAAAAAAAAGTCACGCAGACACAGCTATTCAAACCCATTATTAGGAGCAAATAGAGGCGATTATAGTATAATCTATGATGCCGTTACAAAAGGATATGAAACAGTGGATAATACATCTTATAAAGAAAATGAGACAGACGATCATACAGATTTAACAGAAACAGGCGCTGATACAGAGGGAAAAGAAAAACCTGAAGATCATATGAAAGAAACTGACACGGACACAGATGATGTTATGCAAACAAAAAAGAAATTCAGTGATTTAAGTCTTGATGAAAAAATCAATTATTTTATAAACAGACCCCGTTTTGCTCCGGAAGTGAAATGTGAATTAAAAACAGAAGAGAAAGTGTATAAAGGCGTGATTGTTCATAGAGAAGGCCAACAAGTATTCATACGAGTTGGAAACAGAAAGTCATCAACTCAACTTTCAATTGAAGATATAATGGAAATTAATTTAATTGGGTTTTAGATCGGTAAAAGAACGGATTGCAGCGTAACATCGCCGCTCCGTTCTTTTTTTTATTAGAGAAGATAGCATAAAATTCTCTCATAGCTCTCCCTTGGACGCACTAGAGGTTCTAGTGCAAATCTTTTCGGTGGGACGAGCATTTACGCGCAGTCCTAGGCGGCGCCACAAATTTTTACGGTGGTGCGAAAGCGAAGCTACAGTCCCAACATTGAACCACCAGCTATGAGCTGGCGCAGTCGCTACGTTACTAAGCAGGGCACTTACGATTTTTTTATGTTTATCTTTTTTAATTAAAGGGTATTTGTTATTAAGAACGAATATAATGTATCACTATCTCATTAATAAAAAATGGAGTGATTATGATGGGTTATATTTTGCCGGTAACAAATCACCAATATATCAATTACCAAACACGAGATATTAACCAGAAAAAAAATAAGCATCATATTGAAGGTCCGTTCAAAGTGATTTTGGATGAAGCATATGAAAATAAAAGCAATAAATACTTCCACCAACCAAATCGATACACCTATAATAACTGGGTGCAAACAGTAGCGGATCAATTCAACAGGGGAAGTTATGTTGATACAAATATATAACGTATGTGAATGAAAAAGATTTGTTAGTTATGTTTAGCGGCCATATCCTTGTTTTTAATCTTTGTATATGGAAGTACAAAAAGTCTTTGACCTTGCTTCCACTCGGCATAAAATACTTCTTTTACAGATTGAAGACCTTGCGCACGTACTTCATTCAACAACCATTGTTCGGTTAAATCGGATTCAGCGAGATTATCTTTGATCATTTCTCCATCACTTATTAACGTCATGGCTACTTGTGGTACAGTTGGTTGAATGTTTAAATCCTGTTTTGTCGGGGTTTGAAAATCTGATTTTTTTAGTACCGAAACTTGGCCGTTTGGCTCCATAATTGCATACTCCACTTCTTGTATGGCAAAAACATCTTTCATCCGGAGCATGTGTTGCAATTCACCAATATCAATTTTATTTTTTCGTAATTCTTCATATATTAATTTCCCTTTATGAATCACAAAGGACGGCTTGCCTTCCAGTAAATTGCGGGAACCTTTGAATTTTTGGGTAATAATCTCCACTATAAACAATAAGCCACCCCATAATACAATAACAAAACCAATTGCCATAATCCCTGCTTTTTCATCAAATAAAGCATTACCAACAAGTTCACCCAATACTAAAGCAGCAATAAAATCAAAAGGTGTTAATTGTGATATTTGTGTTTTTCCAAGTACTTTCGTAAGTAAGAACAGCGCGGCAAATCCAAAAAGGGTTTCAAAAAACATGGAAGTATAATTCATAAAAGTTATCTCTCCTTAAAAAAATCATCACACTTTATATTGTCCGAAAAAGAAAGTGTCATTCATGAGAGGCGGTACATAAGACATTTTTGCTGATTTCGAGCACATACTGGCAGGAGAAATAACGATCAAAGCCAAATGGAATTTCGTGAAAAAAATAAAGCAGTACACAACTTAATTGTGGACTGCTTTATTGTCTAATGATTTAATCATCGTAATATGTGGGATACCAGCATCTATAAAAGCTTCGGAAACCGTTTCATAGCCGAGGTGCTTATAAAAGTTTTCCGCATGGGTTTGTGAGTTTAGCTTGGATTTTTTATAACCACGGTCTGCAATGACCTCTTCCATTTTTTGAATCATTTTCTTCCCATAAGCTTTTCCGCGATGTTCCTTTAAAACGCTGATCCTTTCTAACTTTCCATATTCACCAATAAACCGAAGACGTGCAGCTGCAATCGGTTCATTATTTTCGTAACCTACAAAGTGGACACTATATTGCTCGTTCTCATCCACTTCAAGCTCAGGAGGAACCTGTTGCTCATGGACAAAAACAGTAGTTCGAACGTATAAAGCGTCTTCTTTTTCACCTGGTGTTTCAACAACTTTTATATTCACACGATTTCCTTTCCGAACACGAACGTTTCATATACTGTCCAAGTCCCATTTTCGAGTTGATAACATAGTTGAAAACGATCGATTTCTTCTTCAAATTGAATATCCATCATCTGTAATGTTCCAAAAACATCCGAATATTCATCTTCGGACAACTTTTGGGCAATTGTTATATGAGGAACGAAGGAGTATTCCTGCTTCTCCGGAAATTTTCCTTGATGCATTTTAGCGTTCAAATCGATTAATTGTTGAATTGGCTCGACCTTTAAATATATGGTGTTTGTAACGGGAGCAAATGTACTTACTTTATTAATATTAATTTTAAATGGTTCCATTTCATTAGCAATTTTCTTCAATTCTGGAACAAGTTCTTTAATTAAACTTTCATCTGCCTCAAATGAAGGCTTTAATGTAATGTGTGGTGGAACATTGGCATACTGTGGATCATAACGCTTCCTGTACGAATTAGCTTCATCTTGAATTGATTTGGACGGGAAAATAGCGATTCCATAGTTCATCATTTTTAACCTCCTATATATTGGAATAAATTTTATGTAATAGAAAAAATATCAAGATCAGTGAGATGCGCGAAGTGGGTTACTCTTTAGTATACCAAAAATAAGCTTAAATAAAAGGGAATAGATCGATTAATCGGAAAATAGCACGAAAACAGTTCTCCCTTAATGATGTAAATGCTTGTACTAATATAAAGAACCGATAGTATAAAAAAATCCCTATTCCATTACTTCGTACATTGCGGTTTAATAGGATTGTACTTACCTGCTAGCGATGAACTTATTCAGGAACTGTCAAACCTCTTCCAATTTATTATACGAAACGTCATTCAAGCAAGCATTTCTTTAAGCGCATGTGGTAAATCTTTTTGCCAATGTTTCCATGTATGATTCGCATGCTCAAATTCCTGATACGTATAATTATTATTTTGTTCCTTTAATAAATCATGAAGTTCACGATTTGGTGTTAAAAAATCAATTTCTCCAAAAACACTAGTAGGTACACTTGTTTCACTTTGGCCAATTGTATGATAAATATGTAGCCCCGAAATATTCTCAGCCTTTCTCACTTCATTTTTTACAGGATTATCAACGAGCGGAGACTGCAAAATGATGATTTCAAATAGATTCGGATATTTGATAGCTGTCAAGAGTGCGATGGTTGCAGCAAGGGAATCTCCCATAAGTGCCCATCTTATCCCTAAAGGGTTTAAAGGAAGCGATTCTTCCAATAAAGGGAGCACCTCATGCGTTAAAAACCGGAGATATGATTCATACTGCTCGCCTTTTGGATGATATTTTTTAACTCTGTCGTAACGATCTATATAATGAATACCGACAAATGTTGTGTTAGATATGTCTTCATTGGTATGGAGTTTATCACTTAAAGTAGAAATACGTCCAATTTGAAAATAATCATCTCCATCTTGCATGATACAAACTGTATGTTGATAAAGCGGATCTATCGATTCAGGTTGATAAATTTTTAATGAGATCGTTTCATTTAAATAGGAACTTGTAATGTTCTTTTCAATCATTTTTCCTTTTAGAGCCAATTTATAACACCTCAAGTATATATTCAATTTCATTCCCGATTATGCATGATAATAAACATGCACTTTTGATTGTATCATTGAACAAGGGAACATACTATTTTTTATTTTGATTGAGTAACAACGATTGTTTCGTTGCTCCTTGCAAAACAAAAAACCTCCCCTATTTTGACAGGGAAGGTTCCATTAAGCAGGTAAATTAAGTTATTTACTGGATAGAAACATTATTTTTTTAATGCCCTACAAAAGCAGTACCTACGATAATCAACAAGATAAACAGCACTACAATTAAGGCAAAATTGTTTCCTCCACTATATCCTCCGTAAGACATATTACTTCACCTCTCTGAAAGTTTTGAATTAGCACCTTACAATTTCATCTTATGTTTCTTTACTGGAATGTGATTGGGTTTTTGTATTAGTAAGGGGCTATTTCTGAGGTTGAGATATCGAATCCGCAATTTGAACAACCTCTATAAAGCTTTTTAGAATACTGCTCTATAATCTGAATATATTAAAACAACAGCTTCGGCTTTCCACCAAAGACTGTTGTTTTGTTCTTTATTTTAGCGTACAAATTAAAGTACAGATACTGCAGGTAGACAAGTAATTGCACAGAAGCAATTTAAGTCTACGGTAATGCAAATGCCGGTACGGTTCAAATCATTGACGTATTTCCAATCTAACTGTTCGCACGGATCATCATTACATTCTGCACCATCTTGATCTCCTGGTTTGCTAGGCTCCACAGCATCAAAGGTTAGAAGTTCAAGCACTGCACAACAGTCATCACTCACTTCTTTCACACGGAAGATGAAGCTCTCTGTGCAATCAAATATTGGTTTACCATTTTTGATTTGAATGTCGGCTCCAAACCCTTTGAAAGGCTGGAGATCCTTTCCGTAAAGGATGAATGGCACAGTATCTAAATTATTACGAGATACCGGCTCCAATAAATTACTGATGGATTTTGAACAACTTACATCACACGCCATATCGACGACATCTTCTTGAGCGTCGGCTATCGCACGGACAACGTCACATACACAATCATCAGTGAAAGTTCCTCCAACGTGGTCATCTTTGTCAAATCTTTTTCCACAACCCATAGATATATACACTCCTTTTGTTTTTAATCATTACACTTATAACGTATGTAGCGTGCTGTTTTTTGTATGGACGAATATCATGGGTATTATAAATAACTAGAATAAAAATCATTGGAAAACAATTATGGAAGAATTAATTACCAAAATATGGCGAACTTGGTTACATTAAAGTTATAAAAAACGTTAAAACAAATAAAAATCAAATAGTATAAAAGGTTTGTAACTACAATTACCAAAAGGATCATTATTAATGTTTAGATGTGCATGATGCATGAAGAAGATCGCTGAGGATCAGCCATTAAATGCGATAAATGATAAATTTTCCGATGGGATCGATTTCACTGAAAAGGAAGGATAAATCATTCTGGTTTATTTATATTCATGGAAGACCTATGTTCCTATGATTGTCACAACTGCTGATTACAAGGCTAATAAAGCAGGGCAAGACGGTCTTTTTACAGTGTGCAGCCAGGAATGCGGTCAAAAGATGAAAACAGCACTTGCAAAAGAAAAAGATACCTTTAAAGAGTTTTCAGACATAGATAGATTGAATGAGATTATATTACGATTTTCACGCAACAAAGACGCTTTATAGCCCAAAAGGATGTTTTGCAGTGGTTAGGTTGTCTACATCATCCTCAGTTGAATTTGTTTTTTTCTGAGTCTGTATTTTTTTTGACCATAAAAAAACGCTTATACACATTTGTGCATAAGCGTTTCGTAGTATGATTCCGATTGGGCTCGAACCAACGACCTCATGCCTGTCAAGCATGCGCTCTCCCAGCTGAGCTACGGAATCGTTTGAAGTTACCGACATTTAATACTATATATAATTTATGAGGGGTTGTCAATATAGATCGATGTTTTAAGAATAGTATGATGATTCCATCAGAAGTAAGATTTTATATTTTAGGAATATTATTCTCATTCGCCATTGGATATGCTAACAAAATTCACGATAGATTTGGAATTTGCTAAAAAATAAGTTTTTCAGTTATTTAACCTTATCCCGATTCCATTGATTGTACCATTGTTGTATGGTTGGGTTCATTTTAATATGAAATTCCTCCATTGTTCTTTCTAATTGATTGTACTGATGTTTAACAAGTAGCCCATATCCCATAGAAGCATATAATTCCATTAAGGAAAAGTGTGCATGCTCATCTTCAGGTCTCAATGTACAAATTTGTATATACCAGGATTCTGCGTTTTCTAAATCACCATGATCATAATAAATATTAGCTATATTATAAGCAGTTTTTAGCCAGATTTGTTCCAATCGATAGCGTTCAGAGTCGGCCCATAAATAATTATATTCTTGTAAATAAGAGCCGGTATACAACTGCATAACTGCTTCATACTTTTCAATGTTGTCCATACGAATCGTAGGAGCAGTACTCATTTTTTCTTCCCATTCAGATACATCTGTTACGACATTTCGCAAGGATAATAGGTAACCATCCTGCACATTTTTCAAAGAGAAATAATTTTCGTATTGTTCAAGTGCTTTACGAATATGGTAAATGGCTGTATATAATTGGGAGAATGCTTTTTCTGTATCAAATTCCGGCCATAGCACATCAATTAATTGTAATTTATTATTTGTTTTTTCAGCATGCTGTAATAAATAAAGGAACAACTCCTGTGCTTTAGCAGTCCGCCATTTAATATGTATATGTTCATCTTGTTCAAGCTGAAATGTCAGTTCTCTAAATAGATTAATTCGCAATGTTGTATTAGTGGAAACATTTTTGGATTTTGTATTGCTCACTATTTGTCCGACCCGTTCCAATGTCTTTTTCAAACGTTCTGTGCGAACAGGCTTTAGAACGTAATCTAGCGCATTTAATTCAAATGCCTGCACCGCGAAGTCGTTGTATGCCGTGACAAAAACAATGATCAACGACGGGTTTTCCTCAAGCAGCATTTCTGCCAGCTCAAGCCCGTTTATTTCAGGCATATCAATATCTAAAAATACAATATCTATTTGAGGCAGCACGTCTCTGTGTCTTTTTAGATCAAAATGAACGTATTTACCGACAACTTCGATTTCGCTCACCTTTTTAATCTGCAGTTCGAGAAAATCGAGAGCTAGCTGCTCATCATCAACTAGAATTGCTTTCATACATATTCTCCTTTCTATAAATAATATCTTCCAATCTCTAAATTAATCAAAAGGACATGAATATTTTCATATAGTCATGTTACTTATTTTATCGGTACATTATAGCCAATTATAAACCAATTTAGTAGTAAAGAAAATGTATTGAGTCATTATGCTGTATGTCGTAATAGATTCTGATGACATTGGAGGAGATGCAGTAATATTTCGGGCAAAAATAAATCAGAATCAAATGTCTAAAATTTGTCACACGTTGTTGGAAAAAACCCATTATTGTTGAATAACCTATATTGTCGGTTGTTTTAAGTATGCAGAAGTTTTAAAAAGTGGCCTAAGCATGTAATTACCATGCATTAATTTAGTTCTAAATACCTAAACAACTTCATTTTTTATTTGTTTTTTTAAGAATTGTATATTTTATGTATATCCCCCTTTATTATACTCGCTCATTGGTAAATTCATTACTTCCACATTATGGATTTGAACTATACGTAAAGAAAAGGAGTACAATCAATGAGCAAAAAATTAAGTGTTTTATTTATTTTTCTATTGTTTTTTCAAACGATTACGAGCGGATTTGCATTGCCGGGGCAAGCGATTGCTCAAGGTAACACCGACAGGATTATTACAGGTGTGACGGTGAAGGATGCAGATGTCCCAGAAGCCAATGATATCATCTTGGATGAAGTGGACGAGGGAACAGAAGTATACTTACATGTAAACTGGTCTATTGGAAACATAGATTTAGATATGATAAAAGAAGATTCATTATCCATTATTGACTCCATTGATGATACATTAGTCATACAAGAAGAACAGCAAGGAAAATTATCAGAGGAAGAGCCTCATCTAGGAAACTATCAGGCAACAACTAATGGAATAATAAATGTACAAATTGATGAAATAGCAGAAAAACTAGAAAAAGCAAAAGTAGAGCAGAAGAATGGAACGTTTATCGTTACGGCAATTGTTGAAAAGAAAGAATCTACTGAAGGAAAAGATGCGGATAAAAATGGAAATAAGGACACAGGAAAAGGTACAAAGGAATCAGAAGAATCTGATTCCATTCAAAACGAAAATGCCGCGGAGAATATTAATAAACAGCAAGATTTAGAAGATGAAAAACCAGGGGCAGATAAAGAAAAAGATACTAAAGACCCTAAGTCAGATGAAGGAGAAAACTCTGCGAAGAATAAAGGCCAAGATGAAGACACGAAAGGAGAAGACCCAAGCGAAGAAAATAGTAAAAACTCGAATTCGATAGGCATACAAAGTGAGGGAGCAAAGGAAGAAAAACAAGGATTTAATCTGGAATTAGGCCAAGTTACTGACTTGAAGGGCAATCGCTATAGTGAAGAAAATCTATTGGATCCTAAAGATGAATTCAGGTTGAACTTGAACTGGAATTTGGAAGATGGGCATAGCTACACAGAAGGCCATTCGGAGATTTTTGAGTTGCCGAAAGGAATCAAAATTCAAGAAGAAATTAATGTAGCATTGAAAGACGATTCCGGCCTGGTCGTGGCCAATGCTGTTGTGGGAACAGATAATAAAGTAGAATTGACCTTTACTGACTTTGTAGAAACCCACAGCAATGTCACAGGCCATATGCAGATTGTTTCCATGATAGATAAAGAAGATGCCGATGTTGATGATGAGAATATTGTCCTGGAGCCAATCGGTAGCGAAGGCGAAATCAGAATTCCGATTAATCGTGACAACACTGATAAAACGATTGAAAAACAGGGAACGCCGAATAAAGGCTATGATGCTGATGAAATCAAATGGGAAGTTACCATTAATAAAAACAAACAGTCTCTGACAAACGCTATGGTTACCGACGTACTTCCTGAAGGGTCAGAATATAAAAAAGGAAGCCTGAGGGTCACAAAATTGAAAGCGGACCTTGATGGTAATATTTTGGGAGATCTGGGAGAAGTCGATGTCATCGGTGAAACGGTTGAAAATGGTACTTTAAACATCCCGATGGGGAACATCAAAGATGCGTACCGGATTGAGTATATTACAAGTGTTACGGATGACGAACAACAGCAATTTAAAAACGATGCGACATTATCAGATGATGGCTTAGATCCCGTTTCAGCAGATGCAACCATAACAATCAACCGCGGGGATCCAATCAAAAAATCTGCAGTTACGGAATATGATCCTAAGACTGGAATTATTGAATGGGAACTAGAATTTAACTTTAACCAGAAAGAATTGAATGATGTCACTTTAACAGATGCATGGGAGCCAAAAGGCAAAATGCATTTAGTCGAGGACAGTTTAGAATTCCAGGAAGTGACGATTGATGACGATGGCAATGCACACAATGAAGGTGAAGCGATTAATCTCCCTGAAGGTGCGGAGCTTGAAAACGGTGAGGATCAATTTGAAATCATAGGTATTTCAACGAATAAACCTTATAAAGTGACATATCAGACGAAAGTGAATGATCGTGTATTAGATAGTTTTGATATAACTAACACAGCAGGATTCGGCACGGAGACGGATGTTGTCTCAGGCACAGGTGTGGGTGCATGGTACGGTTCAAAATCTGCCGGGGATGTAGACTATAAAAACAAAACCATCGATTGGAAAATTGAATTAAACCATGATGAGTATCCAATGGAGAATATTAGCATTGTGGATACATTAGGGGATGGTTTAACACTTGATAAAGAGTCCATTGCAATTACGGTAGATGGTCAGGAATATACAGGAGGTTATACCGTTTCAGATGGCAATCCATTTGAGTTAGCGTTTCCGGATGATTTTAGTACGGATAAAAAGATTGTCATCACCTATAAAACAGGATTTGTTGCCGATGAGGTACCCAACCAAGAACCAACGAACAAAGCAGCTATTACCTGGACACCAGTAGGCGAAAATGATTCTATAACAAAAGAAATCGAAGCAGGAACGGAACTAAACGACGATACGAAAAATAATGATTGGAAGAATGGCTCCTACAATCCAGACACAAAAGAAATCACATGGACGATTTATACGAATTATCGTGAAAACGATATAGGTGATTTGATTATTAAGGATAAGCCACAAGGGAATCAAACAATTGTTCCTGGCTCCGCGGTGGTAACGGAACTGTCTATTGATGAAAATGGAAATAAAAGTGAAGATGAGACATTAAACGCTGCAACCATAGATGAAGGCGCCAATTCTTTAGAAGTAAACATCGGTGAAACAGATAAAGCTTACAAAATCGAGTACAAAACGTCACTCGAAGGCTTAAGCGATATTCAAAAAGAATATGTCAACAAAGCAGAAGTTTTTGATGGTGATACATTACTATCTGAAATAGACGCTAAAGTAGGTATTGCAAAAGCCCATACGTATGGATATAAATCAGGTGAGCAAGAGGGGAAGCAAGTGCATTGGTCTGTAACTGTGAACCCCGGCCAACAGAAAGTTTCAAACTTGAAATTGGAAGATACTGTTTCTGAAAACCAGGATATATTAACACATACATTCAATGTGTATGAAGCATCCGTAGACAATGATGGGAATGCAACGAAGGGGGAAGAACTTTCTACTGATCAATACACACTCACACACACAGAAGGTGAACCGACCTTCACCGTGGAATGGGAAGAGACCGTTGAAAGCGCGTTTATCGTCGAGTATTCCACACTGTTCTTTGAGAAGCATAACGGTGAAGTAACAAACAGTTATACAGTATCAGGTGATAATATTGTTGATGGTGGTACAACGGATGGTGACGGTTCAGTAACAATTAAACAACTAGCTTCCGGTGGCGGCTCCGGGACTGCAGGTTACCTTGTCATTGATAAGGTTGATACAACTTATGGTCAAGCAGAAACAAAACTCCAAGGTGCCGAGTTTGATTTAATTGATGCCGATACAGGGAATGTTTTAAAGTCAGGTACTACAGATGAAAATGGTCAAATTGATTTCGGCCGCTTGCTCTTTGGGGATTATATATTACATGAAACCAATGTCCCAGTCGACTTGGTTAACCCCCATGATAATAATAAAGAAACGATTACAATCGATAAAGAATATAGGGATGATTCCGATAAAGAGGATTTTGAATATCGGGTCGAAAACTATGAACCTGTCTTTATGATCGAACTGACGAAAACGAATACAGCTGATAAAACAGAAGTTGTGCCTGGAGCAGAATATACTGTTTATAAAGATAACCAAGGTAATGAAGAGGTTTTATCTGGTACAACAGATGAAAATGGAAATATCTTATTTGATTCTGAAGATTTAGTAGCTGGAACGTATTATGTAAAGGAAACAGAAGCACCCAATGCGTTTCAATTGGATGATGAATATCATGAAGTAACAATTGGAGAAAAGGAAAAAGAACCTGTTGAATTAAATGTTACTGATAAGTTAATTCCAGGTAGTGCCAACGTTGTGAAAGTAGATGCTGAAAATACAGATACAGGATTAGATGGAGCTGTATTTGAAGTACAAACACGCTCAGGGGAACATGTAAAAACGTTATCAGCAACAGACGAAAACGGCGAAGTAAATACTGGCGATCTACAGCCGGGTGATTATAGGTTGGTCGAAATAGAAGCACCAAATGGATTTAATGAATCAAGTACAAACGTTGATTTTACAATCGCTCGCAGTACCGATTCAAATCCTACTGAAATTACACTTGATAATATTGAAAATCTAGTAAAAATAACAAATATTGAATTAACGAAAAAGGATACAGTAAATGGCAATCAACTATTATCAGGCGCCGAATTTGAATTAACGTACCAAAGCGGCGATTATGCTCTTGAAGGAAGTCCAAAAACTGGAACAACTGATGAAAATGGAATGGTTACGTTTGAAAATCTGAAACCTGGAATCTATAACATTAAAGAAACAGGAACGCCTGCAGGATATATTTCAAATTCCGACTCATTCACGGTTGACGTAACATTAGATGATGTAGAAAACAGTACAATTGTCACTAAAGATGTGGAAAACGATCCTCTGGCTAATATCATCGTAGAAAAAGTAGACAGTGAAACGAACGTTCCATTAAATGGTGCGGAGTTTAAGGTAACTAAAGATGGTGAGGATGTTACAGGTTACACAGGATTAACAACAGATGCTGATGGCAAGATTAGCATTACTGGCCTAGAACCAGGCACCTATAATCTTGTAGAAACTAAAGCTCCAACAGGCTATACAATTAACGAAGAAAAAGAACTAGGTGAATTTACAGTTCCAGAAGCCGAATTGACAAATCCAGAAACTGAAAAAATAGAATTCACAGGTGATAGTGCATTTGAAAATGATATTGTCAAAGGCTCTGTAGAATTTCAGAAAGTAGATGAAGATGGCAATTCGTTAATAGAGGGTGTGGAATTCAGCTTAACGAGTACATCATTAGAAAACAGTGATGAAACAGTTGAAAAGACAGGGATTACACCAGATGAAAATGGCAAGGTCTCTGTAGATAATCTACGGCCTGGAGATTACGTGTTTAAGGAAACAAGTGTTCCTGAAGGTTATCAAGAAAATCATATAATGAACAAACCTATTGAGTTTACGGTTGATTTAAAAGATGAGAAACATGAAGTGAATTTAGATCATGTTAATAACTATAAGCTCGTAGACATTCCAGTTAAAAAAACATGGAATGACCATGGTGTGAATGTATTGCGTCCAGATGTAACAGTAAACTTGTATAGACAGGTAACTGGAGCGCATGATAAGGAAAGTGCTGGGACAGTAACATTAAAATCCGAACACTATTTTACCCATACATCTGAATGGTCCTATACGTTTGAAGGATTGGACGCTGTCGATGAGAATGGAAATGAATACACTTATACAGTAGAAGAAGTGCAGCCTGATCGCTATAAGCAGGAAGATTTAACAGGAACCATGGAAACAGGGTTTAACATTACGAACGTGCAAACCACAGATATTGAAGTGGTGAAGGAATGGAAAGATGAAAATTCATCTGATCGTCCTGATGAAGGTATTGCAGTACAACTTAGTCGTGTAACTCCTGACAAAGCGGGTAGTGTTGAAGAGGAAGTAGAAACAAAGACTATCAAATCAGAAGATAGCTGGAAGCATACATTTGAAAATCTTCCAATGTATGATGAAGAAGGTTATCAGTATGAATATGATATAGAAGAGATCAATGAAGTTGAAGGGTACAAACAGGATCCCATTGAACGTGATGGAAATAAATTCACAATAACCAACGTTCGCAGTGGAAAAAAATCCATCGAAATTACAAAAGAATGGAACGACACCGAGGATACGGCTGATCGTCCAGATAACATTACAATAGATCTCTTTCAGAAAAAATCTGCTACAAATGAATATCCTTCAACCGCAAAGAATACTAAAACGATCGAACCTGATAAAGAAGGGAATTGGACGCACACATTTGAAGGTTTGGAAGCATTTGATGAAGACGGCATAGCTTATGACTATAAAATAGAAGAGAGAGATGTTCCAGGTTATGCCAAAGATGTTTCCGACGTAGATGAAAATGGGAATGTCACAATCACGAATACTCGCACAGGTAAGACTACTGTAGCTGGTGAAAAAATCTGGAAAGACGATAATAAAGAAGATCGTCCAGATGAAATTAACGTAGTCCTTTCACCTGGAGTTGATAGCTATGACAATACTATAACAGTAACTGAAGGTGACAATTGGGAGTATGAATTCACAGATCTTCCTAAGTATGATGATAACGGTGCCGAAATAGCGTACTCCGTTTCAGAAAATATGGATGAGAAAACGAAAGAGAAATACGAATCCACGCCGGGAAATGGCTATGACATCATCAACACCCGTGTAGGCACAATAGATCTAAACGTGGCTAAAAAATGGTTGGACGAAGATATAAACGATCGTCCAGACAAGATTACGTTGCAGCTCTATCAAAATAATGTACATCTTGAGAGTGAAGATAAGGATATTACAGCTGAAGATGACTGGAAACATACGTTTACTGATCTAGATGAATACGATGACGACGGAAAAGCCTACAATTACACTGTCAAAGAAGTCATACCTGATGGTTATGGTTATGAGCAAGTAAACAATGAGGAAACAGCTAATGGCATAGAAATAACAAACGTACGAAGTGAAAAAACTGAAAT
The DNA here is from genome assembly GCF_051846915.1 of Virgibacillus sp. W0181. Taxonomy (NCBI): domain Bacteria; kingdom Bacillati; phylum Bacillota; class Bacilli; order Caryophanales; family Bacillaceae; genus Virgibacillus; species Virgibacillus sp. W0181. The sequence continues at coordinate 92,286 of NZ_JBPYCR010000003.1, read as the reverse complement.
TGAAGTAACAAAAGAATGGGTAGATACGGACGAAACAAAAGATCGCCCTTCCAGCATTACGGTAGAGCTTTATCAAAATGAAGGTGATAAAAACCCGCTTCACACAAAAGTTATAAAACCAGATGATGAAGGAAATTGGACACACACATTTACAGGTCTGGAAAAGTTTGATGAAGACGGTAAAGCTTATGACTATAAAGTAGTAGAGCAAAGTGTTCCAGGCTATGACAAAGATGTTTCCGACGTAGATAAAAATGGAAATGTCACAATCACGAATACTCGTGATGGCATCGTAGAAATAGCCGGTGAGAAAGAATGGAAAGATGACAATGCAGATGATCGTCCAATTGAAATTACAGCAAAACTACTACAGAACGGGAAGGAAATAGATTCAAAAACAGTAAGTAAAGACGACGACTGGAAATATGATTTCGGAGCTCAGCCGGAGTTTGACGAAGAAGGTAAAGCTTACGAATATAAAGTCGAAGAAAAAATGGATAATGAGACGAAAGAGAAATACGAATCTACATCGGGCGAAGGCTATGATATCATCAACACGCGCGTAGGCACTACATCTGTAGAAGGTGTGAAAACATGGAAAGATGATGATCCATCAGACCGTCCAGATGAAATTCAAATCAACTTGCTGCAAAATGGCGATAAAATCGACCATAAGATAATCGCTAAAGACGAAGAGCAAAATGAACAAGAATATCATTTTACCGACTTAGAAAAGTACGATGAAAATGGTGTTGCGTATAAGTATACAATCGATGAGGAAGCTGTTGAGGGATACGAGAAACACATTGATGGTTATGACATTACTAATACCCGCAGTGAAAAAACATCATTCAACGTAGAAAAGAAATGGTTGGACGATAATAACGCAACAGAAAAACGTCCAAATAATATTACAGTAGAACTCTTCCGTAGTGATGACACGGATAATGCAATAAAAACAAAGGTCATCAGAGACAGTGATGATTGGAAGTACACATTTAAAAACCTAGAAAAGTATGACGATGAAGGAAAGCTTTATACGTACTCGGTTGAAGAAGTATCAGTGGATTGGTATGAACCAACCCAGAAAGAAACTGAAGATGGTGTTAAAATTACCAATGTTCGTAAAGGCGAAACGTCTGTAGAAGTGATCAAAGATTGGAATGACAATCATGCGATAGAAAACCGCCCTGAGAGCGTGACAGTCGAGCTTGTTCGAAAAGACAAGGACGAGAACGAGAAAGTAGTAGATAAGCATGATATTAAAGTTAATTCTAAAGGAATATGGTCACATACTTTCGATGAATTAGCAGCATTTGATGATGACGGCGTAGCATATAAATATACAGTAAGAGAAGAAACGGTTACTGGATATCAGCAAGAAAGTATGGAAAAAACGAGCAAAGGATACAAAATCACCAACGTTGCAACAACAGATTTAGAAATAAATAAAACGTGGTTAGATGACGACTCCAAAGATCGTCCATCTGAAATTGAAGTAGAATTATCTAGATCTGTTGTAGATGGCGAGAAAGAACTCGTTGGTGAACATGAAGTAACAGCTAACAAAGATTGGTCACTCGTAATAGAGGACTTACCAGTATTTAATAAGGACGGAAAAGCATACACGTATGAAATGAAGGAATTAAAAGTGGATGGTTATGAATCTTCCATTGAAGAAACGAAGAACGGTTTTGATATTGAGAATCTACGTGTAGGCACAACGGCAGTAGACATTACAAAATTGTGGAAGGACGAAGATAAAGCGGATCGTCCGAATACAATTAAAGTGAACCTATTCCAGGACGGCGTCTTTTACAAAGAATATGGAGTAGCTGCAGAAGATGGCTGGAAAAAGACGATCACAGATTTACCGAAGTATGATGAGGAGGGTAAATCGTATACGTACACAGTCACAGAACAAGAAGTAGCTGGTTACGCATCCGAAGTGGACGGTTTTGAAATTACCAATACTCGGGCAGAAACAAAGGATATCGAAATCACCAAAACATGGTTAGACACCGAGGAATCTGCAGATCGACCAAATACAATTAATGTAGAACTAGTTAGAACAGTTGCAGATGGAGAGAAAGAAACAGTTGATACGTATGATGTCACTGGTCCAGCAGATGCAACAAATTGGTCGCTAAAAGTAGAAGACCTTCCAGCATTTGATAAAAACGGAAAAGCATACACGTACGAAATTGAAGAACAGGAAGTCGATGGCTATGAAACAAAAATCAACGGCTTTGACATCACTAACTTACGTGTAGATACAACAGAAATATCCGGCGAGAAAACTTGGAAAGATGAGGATGAAAATGATCGCCCTAAAGAAATAACAGTACAGGTGAAAAACGGAGACACTGTTGTAAAGGAAGAAACCGTTAAAGCAGATGATGGGAAATGGACATATACCTTTACCGATCTTGCTAAGTACGATGATAAAGGTAAAGAAATCAACTATACTATTGATGAAGTTGAAGTGGATGGCTATGAGAAATCAATAAAGGGTAACAATATGATTAACACGCGTGCTGGTACAAAAGATATTGAAATCACCAAAACGTGGTTAGATACTAAAGATACGGCAGAACGTCCAGATTCCATTGAAGCGGAGCTGTTCAGATCAGTAACAGATAGTGATGACAAAGAGTACGTCAAAACGTATACAATCAAATCCGAAAATGGTTGGTCACTTAATGTAGAGGATTTACCTGCATTTGACAAGAACGGAAAAGCATACACGTACGAAATCGAAGAAAAAGAAGTAGAAGGCTATGAATCAACCGAAAAATTGATAGATGGTGGCTTCAAGATCACAAATTTACGTGTTGGAAAAACAGAAGTTACTGGAACCAAGACATGGTTAGACGATGATTCAGAAGATCGTCCAAAATCAATCAAAGTAAACCTAACCCGTAAAGTAAATGGTGAGCTTGATAAGACCTTTACAGAGACTAAGACCGTTAAAGCAGATAAAGACGAAAATTGGTCTTATGCATTCACGGATTTAGAAAAGTTTGATGGAAATGGTGTAGCATATGAGTACATTGTTACAGAAGACGTACCCGATGGTTATGATTATCTAGTAGATGAGGAGTACAACATCACAAATCTACGAGTTGGCAAAACTGAAGTTAATGTCACTAAGTTGTGGGAAGACGAAGGCGAATCAGACCGTCCGGATACAATCAAAGTGAACCTGCTTCAAAACGGTGATTTCTATAAAGAATACAAAATTACTAAAGAAAACAACTGGGAACGAGCACTCACGAATCTACCAAAGTATGATGAAGTTGGTAAAGCTTATGAATACACGATCAAAGAACATGATGTGCCAGGTTATGCATCAGATGTTGACGGATTTGAAATTACTAATACACGTGCAGATGTGAAAGCAATAGAAATCACGAAGACATGGTTAGATGATGATTCCGAAGACCGTCCAAAGGCAATTGATGTTGAATTATTTAGATCAATTTCTAATGGTGATCAGGAACTAGTTGACACAATAACAATCACTAAAGAAGCTGATTGGTCACACGAAGTAACGGATCTACCAGCATTTGATGAAGACGGAAAAGCTTACACGTATGAAATTAAAGAAAAAGCAATTGATGGTTATGAAACAACTGTTAATGGCTTCGAATTAACCAATTTACGTGTCGGTGAAACAGAAGTTGCAGGAGCGAAAAACTGGAAAGATGATAATTCAAAAGATCGACCAGAATCGATAACAGTTCATCTCTTGCAAAATGGCGAAGAAATTGACACGAAAGAAGTAACAGAAGAGACAGATTGGAATTATAGCTTCACAGACCTTGATAAGTATGATGAAAAAGGTGGAGCCTATGAATATACGGTAGAAGAAGAGCCAGTAGAAGGTTATGAGTCAAATGTTGTAGGTTATGACATTACAAACGTACGTGTTGAGGTAACTGCTGTAGAAGGTGAAAAAATCTGGAAACATGATGAATCTAAAGATCGTCCAGATTCAATCACCGTACTATTATTAGCAAATGGTCAGCAAGTAGAACGATTGGAAGTCACAGCTGATATGGATTGGACGTATTCTTTTGCAGAATTACCAGCGTATGATGAAGCAGGTAAAGAAATTGATTATTCTGTTGAAGAAGTAGAGGTTCCAGGATATAAAACGCAAATTGAGGGATATAACATAATTAACACATTGATACCTGGAGAACCAGCTGATCTAGAAAAGCCAAGTGAATCTCACAAACCAGGTGATGAAAACGATCCAGGTGAAGATGGAAAACAACTACCAAAAACAGCAACAAACATATACAGCTTTCTTCTAATAGGAAGTCTATTGTTAATAGCAGGATTGACTGTTCTATATGTACGAAAAAAAAGTGCACATTCAGAAGAATAAGAATCAAGCACAATTAAAAAACTTTCACAAGCGAATTTATCGTTTGTGAAAGTTTTTATTTTAATTAGGTTACATAGATTTTTACAACGAAAAACAGAAACCTTCCAATCGTTTTTCAAATATCAACTGGAAGGTTTTCTTATGGTTGAATTTTACTCAATATTATTTTTAGGAATAATAAAGCTTATCCGTGTTCCCTGATCTGGTTGACTATGAATTTCTAATCCTTTCCCATACATTTGGATTAATCGTCGATTTGTGTTCACAATACCTACCCCATCCACAGTATATCGATCTCCATGCAGCAGTTCGTTTATTTTTTCTTCACTCATTCCCACGCCATTATCTTTTATGGAGATTTCAAGATGATGTTCCATTTCTACTATTTTAATCGTCACGGTTCCACCATTTAATTTTTTAAGAATTCCGTGTCTAACAGCGTTTTCTACCATAGGCTGAATGGATAGCGGAGGAATCTGAAAGTCAAGCTTATCATCAATGAACCATTCAATCTGTATTCTATCGCCAAATCTTTCTTGCTCAATGTATAAATAAGATTTTGTTAGTGCCAGTTCATCTTTAATAGATACGAGGCTCTTTGTGTTATGAACGGTAAAGCTCCTACGTAAATAATTTCCAAATTCGTCAAGCAATTTTACCATTCTTGCGGTGTCAATTTCTCCAAGTGATGCAATGGTGTTCAATGTGTTCATTAAAAAATGTGGCTGTATTTGTGCTTGCAACCATGCAGCTTCGGACCGGAGTTGTTCATTAATCGATTGCTTCAACCGTGTTAATACTTGTACTCGAGATTTTAATTCCATTGCATTCACAGGCTTTGCTATATAATCATTAGCGCCGGCCATGAATCCAGCGAATATATCCGCTTGTTGATTTCTCGCTGTTAGAAGTAAAATCGGCAATTCGGCGATTGTAAATTGTTTACGGATGATTTTTGTCAATTCATACCCAGAAGTGCCTGGCATCATCACATCCGAAATAATTAAATCAAATTCGGCCTTATAAATAAGCTCTAATGCTTTATCCGCATAGTTGGCGGTTTGGATTACATATTCTTTTTCCAGTAATGTCGCGATCACGCGTAGATTAACGGGATCATCATCAACAATAAGTATTTTAGCCTGTTCTGTTTGCGGATTCTGATCAGTCACCTTCTCGTCATTGAACTGAGCAAGAGGTTTGTATGAATCATTGTTCTCCAGCGTCGCGGCTACCTCTGCTGCATACTCCGATGTTTTTTCTGATGCTTCAGCCAATGGAAGTGTAAAGGAAAAGACAGATCCTTCTCCTATACGGGATTCAACATGTATGTCACCGCCATGCAGTTCGATTAATTTTTTGCAAATATGAAGACCAAGTCCAATACCTCCTCCAGGTGATGTGATGCTTGCGTCAGCCTGTTGATATCGATCAAAAATCGTTTCTTTTATTTCATTTTTCATCCCAATTCCGGTATCTTCTATGTGAATAGTTGCCATTCTCCCATTTTGTTCAGCTTTGATTGATATCTTGCCGACATTGGTAAATTTAACAGCGTTATGAACGAGATTAAAAAATATTTGGATTAAACGATTTTCATCCGCATGTACGTTTGGAAATGAATCTGGAATGTCAAGGTGTAGTTTGATGTCTTTATTTTCCGACGTAAAATGAATCATATCCAAAACACCAGAAGCAACTGCATGCAGATTGATGTTTTCTTTATGTAGGTAGATTTCTTTTTCCTCAAGCTGCGTAATATCAATAAGGTCATTGAGTGTAAAGGTCATTCGCTGACCGACCTGAATCAGCAAGTTTAAATTTTTTCTGTTCTGTGTTGTTAGCTGTTGTTTATTATCATCTGAAATTGTTTGTGCAATATTAATAATGCCATGAAGTGGATTGCGCAGTTCATGGGACGTATTTGCTAAAAACTCATCTTTTTTCTTATCAGCTATTTGGAGTGCCCTTGTTTGTTCTTCGTTTAAACGAACGGTTCTTAAATATCGGTTAAAAAGAAATCCGGAAAACGCTACAATGGCTAACAAGTAATCAAATGGATAATAAGGGATACCAACTAAGTTAGTATTGATAGCGACACCCCATAAAACATTATAAAGATTAATAACGTTCGCCAAAAGAATATAAATAGCGGAATTATTTCCATTTTTAATTTCATGTAAAACTGTAATGAAAATGACCGAATAAGAAATTACATTTAACAACATAATGCCATAGCCGACGTACATTGTATACGAAGCTGGAAGTATTAAGAGTAAAATAACTAGAATACTATACAACCGTAGTAATGTTTGAATACTTCCTCTGTTTCGTTTAAAAAGATGGTTTATGAAATTCAATATGAAAAACAGAGTTCCCGCAAAAGTAAAATATAGTAGTTTTAATGCCCATGTTGCGTTGACGGGGAGTAAATAAAATAAAAGTTTATCCTCATCAACAATAATAGAACATGCAGCTAAAATAAGTAATAAACCAAAATAGAGCAGTTCTTTTTGGCGATTTTTATTTAAAAAATACATTCCTAATGCATAGATGCTATGTATGATCAAAATCGAAAACATGATTAATTGCAATGTTCTGGACGTATCTGTCTTTTTATTAATAGCCTCTGCAGTACCAAATACGATTGACTTTGGGATCCCACCAGAATGAATCGATTCATTATTAGCTACATGAATCATAATGTCTGCTTCATTTGTCGCCGTTTGAAAAAGCGCATTGTATGTTCCAGATCTACTCTTATATTGTTCTATGTTCACAGAAGCATTACCAATCTCGGTAATCTTTTTTCCATTCACATAAATGGCTGCCGCTGAAGAAATATCCTTTACTTTCATCCCGTATAGGGCATTTTTGTCAGGTGGTAATTCTATTTTCAAGTGATATGTGCCCTTATATAATGAACCTTCCTCTCCTGATCTATCCCAATTTCCAGGCACAGACAGGATTTCTCTTTTTTTCATTATTTCTTCTAAATTATGCTCTGTAGGTGTAATAAATATATTCGGATAAAAGTTCCATTCCCCATCAAGACTAATCGTTTCATTGTCTTTTAAATCCCAACTACTTAAATCGATTGTTCCTTGTTTTGCTTCCGGATGTTCAGGAGTGTTATGATACAATATCCAAGCAACACGAAAGCAAGTTAAAACAACGAGAACAATGCTAATTATCAAGAATATTTTTTTGGTTGATATTGGTTTATTGTTTGCCATTATTATTCCATTCCTTTTGGAAACAAAAAGAAGTTCCAATTACTAATATTTAAACTGTGCTAAATAATGCCTTCAGTCAGCTTTATTGTCTAGAAATTCAACATGATTTTTGAGCAGTTGAGATAAAGCTATACTATCAGCATCCGACATGCTATCAGATTTCTTCGGAAGAATTAATCCTTGTAAATCAGATACATAAAGAAAATAGTGTAGTTCGTCCTCTTGCATGTTTTCAAATCGATCCCAAGAGTAATGAGTTGTCTCTTCATGAATCATGCGTTCTATTCCATTATTCGATAAACTCATTTCACAAGGTGCAAGGATGTACGAATAATCTTTTTTATCGAATTGTTTTTTGTAATAAGCCATGGCGACTGCGTTATAAATAGATGGAAACAGAAAAAAATAGATAACGGTTATAATAATAACTTCTATCATAGTTGGTATAGATGTACCAAGTAGGAGAAACGCTGCAAGTAAAAGGATCACGGAAGAAATCCATTTATAATACCGCTGTTTAATACGGTGGGTACGCGAGTGAGTTATGACATTTCGCTGGAAAGCGATCAAGTCGCTCATGCTAAGTTGGAATTGAATCGTCATCTGAAACCTTCCTTTCAAAAAAGAATAAAACAATTATAATAATCGGTTAGATACAACTTTTATTATAGCAGACAATACCTATTGAAAGGGAAAGAGAAGTTAGGTTCGAAAAATATGTATCCGTAAGTCTTTAGTATTTCTCTAATTATACGCCCCTAATATACCGTATTGTTCGATTGTAAGTATGACTGGAAATTGTATAAATATATGTATTACTATTATGTTCGAAAATCGATGCTTTTAGGTGGCATGTAAATGGACGGTGTTGATATAGTTGTAGTAGATATTTAGTTTCATAAACTTGAAAGTAAAAGAATTCTATTTAAAATAGGTGTGTGCAGCTCTCACTACTATAAGTAAGCAGGATTATAAATTCCATTTAGAATGTTTTTTTAGTGTTTGCAGCATGTTGACAACGGGTATAATATGGAAGGCTATTATTATTGTGCTTTGCCTACTGGATCCAAGCAGATAAGTAGAGTGAACATTGGCGACTCTTGATGCGTTGCTGCATAGAGGGACTTGTTCTAGGTGCAAAGATTTTTGGGCAAGATCTAACCATTCAATAGAATACAAAAAGAGAGGTAGTACGACATGAATTTATTTGGCATTAAACTTGATTTAAGCAATATTATAGGTACATTATGGGAGATTGCAATTTTAATTATTGTTTTTATTATTGCAGTACCAATTGGACGAAAAATTATTGAAAAAGCAATCCGAAGAATAGGGAAAAACAAAGAAGCTTCACAAGGTCGGATGAAAACATTGGAAAAACTGCTAGCAAATGTTTTTACTTATATTATGCTATTTATTTTTATCGTGATGGTTTTGGCCACATTAGGTGTTGAAATTATGCCGATTATTGCAGGAGCTGGAGTACTCGGGCTTGCCATTGCTTTTGGAGCACAAGGGCTTGTTAGTGATATGGTAACTGGTTTTTTCATTTTATTAGAACAACAGCTCGAAATCGATGATTATGTAACGACTGCCGGGTTTGATGGAATTGTTGAGGAAGTTGGGTTACGCACAACTAAGATCCGCAGCTTTGATGGTACATTGAACTATGTGCCTAATCGTTACATTGAAGGGGTTGCGAACCATTCCCGTGGCAATATGCGAGCACTGGTCGATATTGGCATCAACTATGATAATAATATTGATGAAGCGATTGCCGTACTGGAGTCGATATGTGCAGAGTTCGCTCAGGATGAACGCTTCAAAGACGGTCCAAATGCGATAGGTGTGCAAAGCATTGGTTCATCCGATATTGTGTTGCGAGTTGTTGGTCAAACTGAAAATGGCATGCAGTGGGCATGTGAACGTGATATGCGAAAACGAATTAAAGAAGAATTTGACAAAGCGAATATTGACATACCATTCCCGCATCACGTTATTATTCAAAAGTAGAAAGTGTTTTATTTAAAAAACGGGAGTATGGTGCCATAAGAGGTACCATACTCCCGTTTTTACTTGTTTTTTAATTGTTTACAACGGTAGAATTATTTTTTTCTTTTAAAACTACAAGCGTATCTCCTTCGCCCAGAGTCATTTTCCTACGCAAAGAAACAAAAACAATGCTGTTGTTCTTTTTTTTGATAAATAGCGGCGTAGAATCCTCAGGTAACTTGTCCTTCGTGATTGTATCCTTTTGATTGACTTCGATTTCCTTTATTGTATATGTTGTGTTGATTTTTCGGTTTAATTCAGTAAATACAGCTTTCTCCTCAAATAATAAATGTGCCCTTCTTGATAAAGGCAGCTCGGATTGATCGGTGTGATAGTACTCAGGAGCCGGTAGTGAAAATGTATGATTGTAGCCGAATTCCGGAGCAAATGATTGGGCAACAAGTGCATTGTACGATGAATCACCCGTCATTGCTAGTATCGTATCGTAGGGAGTAAGGTCTGTTTCGTACTGTGCATGCTCTGCTAAAATCTCTCCAAAATACGTGTCTATCTCTTTTTTTCTGGCCCAGTGAAGACGGCCTGCCGAAGAATCGGCGATCAGTACGGGATTTCCCATTTTCTTTAATTGTTCTGCTAAAGCGATGGAAAAACTGCTTGCACCGACAATGAGGACACCCGGAGATTCTTTATTGGCGAGTCCAAGTTTTCTGGCAAGCGGTCCAAGGGTGAAGCCATGTGCACATACAGTAATAAATACAAGTGCAAAAGTAAGCGTCATTAATATCGACGCACCTTCATAACCATCGTTCATCAATGTGGAAGCAAAATAACCGGCAACTGTTAGTGCGACTATTCCTCTCGGTGCAATCCAGCCTATCAAAGTTTTTTCTGCATTTGTCAATTCGGTGCCAATTGTAGGCAACCATATGGATATTGGGCGAACAATAAACAGCATTGCTAGTACAAAGCCAATAATCGGCAGAGTGAAAACTTGTGCAATCGTTTCTTTCGCCAAGGAAGCAGTGAGTAAAATAAACACGGTAGATGTAAGCAAAACGGAAACATTTTCAATAAAATGGCTCACATTTCCGATGGATGAAACATATTTTTTTGTTCTACCTAGTGTTAGTCCTAATACAGTCACCGCGAGTAACCCCGTTTCATGCATCACGACCTCGGCCAATGTAAAACAAATGAGCACGAGAGCAAGGATAATTGGTGATTTTAAATATTCCGGGAACAACCCTTTACTTGCCATAATACTGATGATTAACCCGGTTATATAGCCAAGAACGGCAGCAAGCAATGCTCCGCCGAAAAATTGCAACAAATATTCGATTGCAAGATGTTCGTTCGTTAATACTTTAATTACTTCATATGCAAATAGGGCAAGCAATGGGCCTGCCGGATCAACAATAATACCTTCCCATTTTAATACAGCAGCTGTTCTTGGTTTTAGTTTTGCGTTTCTTAATAAAGGGATAATTACGGTTGGCCCGGTGACGACAAATAAACCGCCAATAATAAAGGATATTTCCAGACTTAACCCGGCAATAAAATGAGCGGCAAGCGAACCGAGTATCCAAGCTAGAAACGCTCCTCCGGTTGCAATCCGAAAGACCGATTTGGATATTCCTTTAATTTCGCGAATATCGAGACTTGAGCTTCCTTCAAATAGAATAACCGCCACTGCCAGAGAAATAAGTGGACTATACAAGCTTCCTAAGGCTTCTTGCGGGTTGATGAGCCCAAGTATAGGGCCAATTAACAAACCGGCAATGGACATGATAACGATGGACGGCCACTGGATGCGCCAGGCAAGCCACTGGGAAAAGGTGCCAAGTCCGAGTATTACAACAATACTGATGAGAGCAAATTCTTCCATACGTTCACCTTCTTTAGTTGAATAATTACAATACGTTGTGTTAGCAGTATGTATTTGGAACAAATTTTATTCGATACGGCCTATTGCAGATCATTTCTATACAGTTCATCATATACGAAGTTTACTAAAATTGGCAGATATTTGCTTCCAAGAGATATGCTACGAATAACTGTCTGTTTTATCGAGCGTACATGAGGATATTCCTCATTGGAAAGGTCGTATTAAATTTCATAAACTGTAATGTTATTATTTTCCCAGTGGCTTGATTTACATAACATGATTTGTCCAACCTTTGAATAACTATGAAGTAAAGAAAGTAGGTTGCAGCACTTTCACATGTAAGTAACATCCGGTTGCCAATACCTTCAGATGGGGGGACAATCATGGTTGAATTAATCTTAGGAATATTTACGAGTAAAGCAAAGGTAGAGGCTATTTTATCGAATCCAATGATTGAATTTATTTTCATAATTTTATTCGTTACTTTTTTTGTAGCTCTATTCGTTCATATAGCACTGTTCAATAGGTTGAAAAATATTCGAAATTACTTGAAGGAAACGAATCGGATGGATATTGATCCGTTGAACGATTTTGAGAAACAATTTAATGAACGGCAGCAATCGGAATCCGTAAGGCCGGAAACCTTTGTCCAGGAAAAATTTTCAGGATGGCGGTTGTTTGGTGTGCCGGTTGTAAGTTTAATTAAAATTATTCAAATGACCGTGTCCGTATTTATTATAATCGGTGTGCTTGGTACGTTTATCGGTTTGACGATTTCTCTAAGCAGTATTAATACGACAGGAGAACAGCTAGTTGAGAATGTCGCGGCAGTACTCGCAGGTATTGATATAGCCTTTTACACAAGCATAGTCGGGATGGGACTCTCTCTTATAATGACCGTAATAATTAAATTGCTGAATACGGAATATATGCTCACGGATATTATGTTGAAAGTTGAATCCAATTTCGAAGGCAATGAAGAAGGCAGTATTGGTCGTCTAATTGAGGTGTCGGAAACAATTAATTACTCGATTCTTGGACTACAGGAAACGAACGAGCAGTCGTTGGGAGCGATCGTACAGGCATTTTCCGGTTTCCAAGAATATACAACCGGACTACAGCAGTCCGCAAAAGATTTGGCGCTTTTTAATGAGGGCCTTTCGGAAAATCTGCAGCAGTTTCAGGAATTATTTAACCATATGAAGGAAGTGACAGATGGATTTGGCGCGTCGACAACAAAACTGAACAAAAACTTTGATACATTATTTTCTTATTTTAAAAAAGTAGATGGAAAAAACGAACGAATGGTAAAAGCAATGGAGCATACACATGAAAATATAAAAGAAGTGGCGAATGCTCAAGTGAACACATTAGCGCAGTTCGAAACATCTGTTGAAGAATTGAAGGAATTTATTCTATCCATTGTAGAGACACAGCAATCGTTACAGGATTCTTTCCAGAAAATGAACCACAAAAGTAGTGACTTGGTGGAAAAAATGGGGGAACATAACAAAGAATTTAAAAACGTTTTTGGAGGCAATTTAAGCTCACAATTAGCCGGTATCGTTTCTAATTTAAGCGAGTTATCCAAAGACTTTGACATGCTGGAAAATGCTATCAAAGGACTTCCGGAAGCATTGGATATTATTAATCAAACACAAGCAGAATACAAACATTTGTTATCTGATCGTTTCGATGAACTAAAAGAATTTAACCGGTCATTCAATAATCATTTAAAGTCGCATGCCGATGAATCAAGGAATTTTGAAAAACAATTGCACGATGCAAGTCAAACGTATGAACAGATGAGCTTAAAAAATAGCCAACTGCTCAGCGAAATGAATACGATGATTTCACACATGAATCACACATCTAAACAACAGGAAAATCAGATAGGCTCACATATCAGTCTGCTGAAAGACGCACTTACCAAGCATGTCGACGTACTGGAAGGAACACTAGGCGATAGACTGGACAGAGTCGTACGAAGCATCAATGATTCCGTGGAAATGACAACCGAAGGATTAAATAGAGAGTTTAAAGAGTTAGGCCGTTTGTCCGAAGATATGCAACAAGCAAATTTCAGGTATATGCAACAAATATTACAAGAACTAAGCCGAGAAATCCAAATGTTAAACCGGCAATTAAATACGGTCAGTCAACAGGCCGCGAACCGCAATTCAAATATTAGGCTGAATCAAAATGAGTACTAAATATCGCCGCCTTTTTAAAAATGACCAAGATGAAGGACACTTCTGGCCATCTTTTACGGATTTGTTAACGGTTATTTTATTATGCTTTATTTTAATATTTATCGCGATGATGATTATTAAATCATTGCAAATAGAAGAAATGAAACGAACAATTGATCAAATTATGGGTGTTCGTGAACAGCTCGTAAGTGATTTGAAAGACGAATTCAGTGATTCCGAACTGGAAATCGAAGTAGATGATAAAACAGGTGCCATCATATTCAATACAGAAATATTATTTGAATACGATAAAGCAAAATTAAAACCAACATCGTTTCAGTTTTTGGATGCGTTTGTGCCTAAATACCTTGATACATTGCTCGGAAGCGGCTATGAAGAGTATATTGCGGAAATCATTATTGAAGGGCATACGGATCGCGATGGAACGTATTTGTATAATTTGGAGCTTGCTCAAGAGCGAGCTTACAGCGTCGCATCATATATATTAAGCGATGAGTTCCCATATAGGCATATTCAAAATAATTTGGAAGAAAAATTAACCGTAAACAGCAAATCCTTTTCAGACTTTCGTACGGATGATCAAGGAGAGTATAGTGCAGAGAATTCCCGTCGGGTAGAATTTAAATTTCGGTTAAAAGATGAGGAAATTCTCAATAAAACGAGGGAAATACTGGGGAGGTGAGATGATATAAAAGAAATGACAGCTGCAGAAATCCGGCAGAGGAAATAATTAGTGTTAAGATTGTAATTAGCAATGAGTTATGTTTAATGTAAAACATAACTAAAATAAAATGGGAATAGTGGGGTTTGACATGCCTGAAGAATCGATTATGAAAAAAGCAATGCAACGATACATTGATGGTTTCAATCAAAAAGACGCAAAGGCTCTAATATCATTATTTGCCAACAACGCAAAAATTGAAGACCCTGTTGGAGGCGGAAAAATTGTAGAAGGTATAGAAGCAATTACAGCTTTTTATGAATTAGCTGTTACACTTGTCGATAAACTTGAACTTGCAGCACCGATCCGTGGGTCGCACAGTAACGCTGCAGCTATGGCATTCACGATTTTTATGAAAGATGAAGGGCAAACCATTCGGATTAATTGTATCGACGTGATGACATTTAACGAGTCGGGAAAAATCATTGACATGAAAGCTTATCATGGTCCTAGCGATGTAATGGAACAATAATTAAAGTCGAAATGGTTACCTGTTATATTTGTTGCTTAATTCAACAAGTTCAGGAATTAAATAGACGATAAGCTCTATTCAGCGTACACTTATTGACTGACTACACTCGTTGATTAGGTCGTAATATATACAATGTACTAACTAATACAATGATGAAGATTGCAGTAGCAAGCGTGCCGTATTGAAATCGGATGGAAGGACTATTAGCAATTCTTCCTATACTATCAAGTACAATGGGTGATAAAAACTGACCTAAAAAGGTAAAACTCGATGTTAGGTCTACAGCTCGGTCAGATTGATATACGGGCACCTGATCCAATGTCTTAATAACGATGATTGGAAATAATGACCCTTGTCCAAATCCAACCAAACAAACACTGAGCATTACAACTGGCACACTATTTGTGAATGTTAACATAAGAAAGGCAATTCCCATTCCAAAAAGCATAACAGTGATAACGAGCTTCTTAAATGTTAATTCAATCTGAACAAGAAGCAAACTCGTAATCATACCACCAACCGTAGTAAATGCAACGACAGTTCCAGCAAGAGCAGCTCCCCCTAAATTATTTTGTTCCAAATAGAGTGCCATGTTTGTTGCAATAGAATAATAGGCTAACATAATTCCACCCATTGCTAGTGCATAACCGTAAACAGCGAGTGGCACCTTTGATTTCCCTTCATGCTGCGGTGGCTTTTGGATTTCTCCCTTTGGCAAAAATAGAAAAACGAGAATAAAGATAAACAACCCTAAGAAATAGACATTAAAAGGAATGCGCCAGCCAAATGTGGCAAGCCACCCCGCTAATAACATCGTAATAATTCCACCAAAATTACTAAAGGCAGAATTATAGCCCATCATTTTCGTTCGTTCTTTCCCGGTGTAATAGTCATTGATTAATGACATGGCCAAAGGCATCAAGAGTCCTACGCCGGCACCTAAGAGTAAACGGAGTGCTAATAGCAATTCAATCGTTGGCACAAACTGCGGGACAATTCCCCCGATTAAGTAGATTGCTAGTCCAATCATAATAATGGTGCGTTTCGTTAATTTTGACGTTAAATAACTTGATAAAAAAGAAAAAGGAATAATCATTAAAGAGGGTGCTGTTAAGATTAGTTTAATCGTCGTCGGACTTGCATCAGGAAACGCCTTCGCAATAAGTCCAAGAGCAGGTGAAATAGCGGCCCCGGCCATGACCGTTGCCATTGAAATAGATATAATAGTAGGTTTTAGCATTTTATTAATGAACATCTCTTCCATTTATAATGAGGTTAATTGTGCTGTGCTTTAAACTGAAAGTCACAAGCGAACAATATATCATTCTATGTGTATTGGATGAAAAAAGCAACGAAGAAGTATTACTAAAAAAGTATTCATCCACTATTAAATTCTAATAGAGCTGTTTAAGGAATTAATGATTATTATTAGAAAGTAATATTAATTCTGATATAATGGTTGTAATTACCTACATAGAAAAGATCTTTATTAAATTTGGAGGGGTGTTATTGTATTTACAAGATATTTTACCTAAGATGTCGAAATTATATTTAGGAAGAATCGTAGACAGTTTTTTAAAAGATGTTCGCATGGATACCGAAGAAGAGATGAGAGATCTTATTCTGCGAAATATTGAAGAATTCCAAAACAAAGAACGTGTTATTCGCCACTTGAATTTTAATGATGAGACAAGAGATGTGGCATTGTTGAACGAAATGATTTTAATGAGCATCATGGAACAGGAAGGGTATATTTTAAGTGAAACCGAATTATTTAAAATGGTTGAAGAATTGGAAACAGATATTTTAAAGCAAAGTAATGACGAAGATTATGTTGAAAAGGCAATTTCCCCAGATGCCAAAAGAATTTATAGTGCTGTGTTAACCGAAGCCTGGAAAAAAGGCGATTCATTAAATGCCCATGAGATTAACATTTTAAATGTTTTAAGAAATGAACTTAAACTTTCCAAACGTGACCATTATTTACTGGAAAGCCGCATAGGGCGTTTCCCTCAGAAAGGAAATAAACTACATTCGACTCAACAAATCGGAAAATCGTTGATAAATTTACAAACAAGAGGGCTTATTTTAAGATTTAGAGAAGAAGCTTCATTTTACATTATACCAAAAGAAATAGAACGCACTCTCCGCTATGGGATGGGTGGAGAATTGAGAAATGAAGTTTATAAAACATTGCTTGATAATTTAAATGTTAGTCAGCTAAGAGAAGTATTGGATAAACTTGAAGTTAACGTTGGTGGAAGAAAACAGGATTTGATTGATCGTATTATTATACATAACATTTTGCCATCTACTGCCCTTAACACATTTGGAACGGCCCAACTAACTGATATATTAAGGAATCTTGAAGGCGCAAAAATCAGTGGTTCAAAAGAAGAAAAAATTCGTAACATCATTGATTACTATGAAAAGTTATCTACTCCCAATCTATCTGACCCGACAGATGAAAAGTCTAGGCTTTATGACTTTTATGAAGAACTTGCTGCAAGAGACTATAAGGCATTACGCATAAATAAAATCATTAGCAGGGACATAGAGGTCGAAAATTATTTCGAAGAAGCAACTCGTTATATATTTCAAAAGAAACTTGGATTGGAATTAGTGGATATGAAAGGAACAAGACATGCAGATGGAAAGTTGCATTTCAGCTCTACGGAATCCATTTTATGGGATAATAAGAGCACAGAAAAACCTTATACATTTCCCGAGAATCACTTTAATCAATTCCTCAGATATATCCGTTCCGATGAAATGAGAGTGACCCTGTTTCTAATAATTGTTGATGAATACACGAAAGAGGCTGTTGCTCAAGCGCAAAAATTGAAGGCCTTTTCAGAGGAAGATACTGATGTGGCTTTGATTAGAGCGGCTGATTTAAAATATATAGCTGAAGAGTGGCATAATTATTCGGACAAGGTTAACCCTGAATTTAATTTACAGGTGTTCAATATGACAGGAGAACTTACACGTAACTTGCTTGTAAGCAGAATGGAATGGACAATCTAACTTAATAAATTCTGTAAGGAGTTTATTAAGTAGTTTTTTAAAATAGCTGTTAGCTAAAATGTGATCTATAAATATAATGTAAAGAACATGTCCTTGGAAAGAGAAGTGTCAGAATCAGTTCCCTTCCGATCACACGGGAGTCAGATTAATAAAAATGTTGAAGTCATTTAACGTAATCATTGGATGGGGAAAGTTGATCAATCATTGACAGTATATTTCATTCAAATTATACTTATAATAGAAAAAGGTACCGAGTAGCTCCGACTGCCCGGTACCGACAACTACAGACCGCATAAAGAGCGGCTGACCAAATCGGTGTTTTTCTTCTAAAGAAGTAACCGTTAACCATTGGACGATGGGCGGTTACTTTTTTGTATTTAGACAAACGACAATGGTTACGATTAATGTTTATGTTGCAATTAGCGATAAGCTGAATTGTGCAACTAAACTAAGTGCCTCGAATGCCGTCGTTCTATCACCCCTTCATTAGGGGATGGCCAACCGCCCATTATACTATTGTAGTTGCTGTAATTATTTTAGTATATCTATATTTATAGTGACACAAAAGAGAACGTTTGTTTTGTGGAAATTATATTTTGAGTTGTTCCACTTAATAAAGAATTATTTCATTGACAGTATATTTGATTCAAATTATACTTATAATAGAAATAGGTACCAAGTAGCGTTAACTACCTGGTACCGGCAACTACAGACCGCATAAAGAGCGGCTGACCAAATTGCTGTTATTGCATTTGAAGTAACCATCATCCATTGGTCGTGGGGCGGTTACTTCTTTTTATTATTTAAAAAAACGACAATGGTTACGATTAATGTTAGTATCGCAATCAGCGATAAGCTAAATTGCGCTACTAAACTAAGTGCCTCGAATGCCGTCATTCTACCACCTCCCTTCTCAAAGGAAGATGGCCAACCGCCCACTATACTATTGTAGTTACTATTAGTATTCTAGCACATAGGTAGATCAATAAACAACAAAAATAGATCATATGTTCTCATTTTAATTCTGCATTATTTAATCTATTTTTTCCATTACTTTATCATCATCCGTGCATACTTGTCAGATGCTTTAAATTAAAATACCTCAAAGTTTATCTCCTGAATTATTTTAGTCTGTAAAAATAAACCTTCATGATATTATTCATGTGTCACAGTCAAAGGTTTCACTTTAAAATACTCTAAGGCATAATTGACCTCATGAATGTTGTAAATATTGTTCTCCAAACAAAATTGTATGATTAAATCGCCCGTATCGCTGTCTGATAAAGTAAAGCCCGCAGCGGATAAAAGTTCTTCTGTTTCTTTTCTGTTTAATTCAAGAGCCAAGGCAAGAGCGGTGGCCGTGTTCTTACTAATGCGGTAGTTTGAATTGGATCGGATCTTTGAAAAATGTTTACGATCCAGTCCGGCTTTTTTATAGATTTTCACATCACTTTCCCCTTTTGAATCGATAAACTGAAACAGTACCTGTTGAAGAGTAGGTTGTTGATGAAGCCGGATATAGTCTTCCAGTTCATTATTTTTTATACTATATGAACTTTCCAGTACTTCTTCTTTCATTTCCAAGACAAGGCTTTCTTGATGTTCCTTTATGTATAATCTTAATTCCATCAAAGTTTTACTGTTCAACATATGCTACCCTCCCTAAATGTCGCTTAGCAGGCGACCATTACGTGAATGAATTCGGTTATTATTATAACAGATATTCTAGAGAGGATGATTTTGATGGATAAACAAACTACAGAAATTATATTTTTATTGGACAGAAGTGGTTCAATGTCCGGGCTGGAGCAAGACACAATCGGAGGTTTCAATGCATTTATTGAAAAACAATCACAGCTTCCAGGGAAAACAATTCTCACAACAGTCTTATTCGATGATAGGTATGAAATATTGTGGAATGGCGTAGACGCTTCAAAAGTAAAGCTAAGCGAGAAGGAATATTATGTTAGAGGAATGACGGCATTATTGGATGCTGTTGGAAAAACAATTTTAGACGTGAGACAACGGAAGATTAAAAAGGATAGAATCGCAGTACCAGAAAAAGTGATTTTTGTTATTACAACAGATGGCTTAGAAAATTCCAGTTGTGAATTTTCTTATCAGAATGTACAAGAGCTTATTAGTGAGCAGCAAAAAGATTTCAATTGGGAGTTTATTTTCATGGGTGCAAATATGGATGTTGCGGCAGAAGCTGAGTCTTTCGGTATTTCTAAGGAAAGTGCTCATATTTTTGATGCTTCATCCGTTGGCGTAGAGAAAATGTATGAATCGATAAATGAGAGAATAACGTATTATAGGATGGACGGAAATACGTACAAATAATAAAAGTTAATAGCCATATAAAAAAATAAATGGTGTTAATCTTCCGCTACATGATAGAATTATAATGGTTATTAAGATTTAAACTAGTTAATTTACATACGGAGGATTACAGCAAATGTGGTTTATATTTTCAATTATCACTGCACTGGCCTGGGGTGCAGCTAATCTTTTTTATAAAAAGGGTTCTAACAGTAATGATAAGCTCAGTCACTTGAAGATTGTTGTTATGGTAGGTCTTGTGATGGGAATCCATGCAGTGCTGTACATGATCATTAAGGATATTACGTTTGATCCCTTTGACATGGTCCGCTATTTTCCCGTTTCATTCATGTATATTTTATCGATGACGATTGGTTATATCGGCTTGCGCTATATTGAATTATCGATTGCGGCTCCTGTTCAGAATTCATCCGGTGCTGTCAGCGCTGTTTTACTTTACTTGTTTTTTCCGCGAGAGATGAGTGTTATTGATATATCGGGTATTATCATTGTTACGATTGGCGTCGTCGGGCTTGCGGCATTGGAGAAGAAGGAAGAAACGGAAGCCTTGCAATCAAGTAATAAAATAGTAGATAAAAAGTATCAAATCGGAATACTCGCGATTATATTTCCTGTTTTATACAGTCTTATAGATGGATTGGGTACTTTTGCTGATGGCATTTATTTAGATGAGTTAAAGCTAATCAGCGAAGATGCGGCGCTACTTGCTTATGAATTTACATTTTTCATTTGTGCTGTTTTATGTTACTTTTACATAAAAGTGATCAAGAAAGAGCAGTTCATGATTTTTAAACAACGGGATAGAGGAATAGCTGCAATACTTGAAACTACCGGTCAGTTTTTTTATGTTTTTGCCATGGCAGGAAATGCGATAATTGCCGCGCCGCTTATTGCATCGTATTGTATTTTTTCTGTTATTTTATCCCGGATCTTTTTGAAAGAAATCATGTCCCAAAAACAGTATGCGATGATTGCTATAGTGGTGCTCGGTATTATTTTACTTGGGATTACTGATGGGCTCTAAGGGGAAATTGCACTGTAGCCCTTAAGCCTGCGCTCTCAAGTTAAAATGTGTCCGCATTGTTTTCCCCTAACTATTAAAAGCTAGATCGTTCTGAGCAATAATTTCTTTAATAAAGGGGCGAAATGCGCTGGTAGTTCAGAAACAGCGGGGATCATTAATTTTTCTTTTCCGTATATATTTTTCATCATTGCACGTTCTCTTTCATCAATTTCCCCATTTGCTAAAAACATGCCGATGACATTGATCCCTTTTTTTCGGGCTTCGGAAACAGCGACATTTGTATCGATAATCCCGTTTTGATCATAATTCGCTGCTGCTGGTTCTCCATCGGAAAATACGAGTAAAAATTTATTTTTTTCCTTTTGAGCTGTCAACGTTCTCGTTACATGCCGAATGCTGAAGCCATCGCGGTTATCTTCCTGCGGTTCCAATTGCATAATTTTTGCACCGTCTTGTTTATAAAAGGAATCGCTATGAGAACGGATGATATGAAAGTAATTCGGCTGGTAATTTTCCGTGACTTCATTGGCTTCTTCCCAAAACCCAACAATGGAATGAGGTACTTTTAATTTGGTTAGCACTTCATGAAACAGAATAATACTTCGCTTTGTTTCTTCCATTTTTTGAAACATGGAAGCGGAGCAGTCAACAAGCAAGGTAAAAACAGCATCTATTTCTTTCGCTTCATTTGTTTTTTTATAAAAGATTCTCGGGTTTTCATCAATAATTAACGGTAGAATTTTTTTAGATAAGCGACCAATCATCAAGTTTTGCTGTGGATCGTTTCGTTTATGTTCAAGTGTTTTTTCAATCGTTGTTGTTAATTTACGTTTATACGGCTCAATTGTTTGGACAATATTTTTATAAACATACTCATCTTCCAGTGTTGGGGCTTTTGCCACTTTGTCGATAGCAACAGCGTATTGATTATCCATACGGTCCGTATTCCTTCGTTTCTGCGTACCTTTATTTTCTTTCTTTTTTTCAAGGGTTTCTAGTTCGGAAAAATCATTTTTATCACTTTTTCCTGATGTACCCTGAACAGACCCTAGCGCCTGGTCAGCCTCTTCTGTTTCTCTAGCTTCACCACCCATAAGGTTTGTTTTTGTTCCAACATCTAGCTCAAATTGCAAAAGGGTTTGTTTCCGGTCACTGTTCTCATTTTCCCGGTGCCATGTGGAAAAGCGTTCATCGATGTATTCATTGTTATCCTCATCAACATCTTCCTGATCATCATTTGCTAACGCATCGGTACGGGTTAATTCATCGAATAATGTATTATGCGTAATCTTATTAACATCATAAATCGGAAATGTAAAATAGTCGTTTACAAGGTCCTTATATAATGGCTCTAATTGAAATGTTACTTTTTCAACGATACCAATTACATCACTTGTACTTTGTGCTTCAAACAATGCTTGGATATGCGTTTTGATCGTTTCCAGTCGATCAAGTTGCACTTTATTCGCCTTCGGAAATAACGGATCAGGCTGATTTGCTTGTAAGGTTAAGTAAATAAGACAAAATAATTCATCTAAAGCAGCGCTTCTCGTTACATTTGCAGCTAATTGTGTTTCGAAAAAGTGACGCAAAAAAGCTTTGCGACGGGAAAAGTCTTTCTTTGTCCCTGGCCTTTCCTGTTTTATCAACTCCTCCAGCCGTAAATCCTCCAGCAGTGTCACAAGTTGGGATGCAAACTTAGAAATGGAAGTGGTGCGCATCTTTTGTAAAAAGGTTTGTAGATCTTTAATTTGCGAAAGATGGAATGTTCCAATCGTTCGTAAAAAAAGATCAGTTTTATATCCTGCTATTTTATGCGGTTCGTTTAACGTATCCCAGTAGCGACTGCCTGTTACTTTTTTAGCAAAAATATCAATGGTAGACCCGTAATCAAATTCAAAATGGAAATCTGGTTGACCACTAAGTATCGTTGTCAAGTCCTGTAATTGTAAAAAAAGTCCGGTATCTACTGATGTGTCTATCCATTGGTTAGGCTTCATGTAGCATACACCCCCTAGAAAAGTGTTTCCGCTATGTTCATTACTAATTCTCTTTCTCGTTCTTCATCCAATTTATCAACAATCGCTCTGCGAATGGCACGTATGGGCGGAATGAGAGTACTTAAATCACATGCGTCAAGCAATGCCCGAATGGAGGCAGCATCTTCCGCCATTTTACCTTGATCAACGGCATGAATAAGATCTGCAGACAATTTTACAAATAAATCTATTGTTGCATTATCTGTTAGATTTGTATCGGATTCGATTAAATTCCGCAACTGTTCGCCCCCAATGTAGGGCACGTCGATGACAATAAAACGATTTTTCAATGCCTCATTTAGCGGGACGGTACCAACATAACCTTCATTAATGGCAGCAATGACATTGAATCCTTCGTCAGCAGTAATGACCTCGTTTGTAAAAGGATTGGTAACCGTTCTTCGGTAATCCAGCGCACCATTGATGAGTGGTAATGTCTCTGGTTTAGCCATGTTTATCTCATCAATATAGAGAAAGGTTCCTTCCTTCATTGCGGTTGTAACCGGCCCAGGAATAAATTCAATTTGCTGTTTGTTATCTTTGTATGTTAATGTTTTAAACCCCATTAAACTTTCTGCATCGAGATCCACTGAACAATTTATACTAAACATTGGTTGATGGAATAAATAGGAAAGTGTTTCAGCGAATTTAGTTTTTCCCGTCCCGGTCGGGCCTTTTAATAAGATGTTTTTCCACATGCCAAGTGCTGAAATGGCATCTATCAACAGCTCTTGTTTTGGAGGTACATAGCCACTTTGGTGAATAAATGTTTCAAATTTCTTATGCGCATCTTTTTGGTTGTTATTTAGTAATTCTTTTATATTTTTAGGTAGTTGATCTTTCATATGTGTATCTAAACTCCTTTCTAGACCATTTTAAAGGGAATAGATAAAGAAGGCAAAGGATGAAAATAATTGGTAAAATAAACCCAATAAAATGCTGCTATATATAAAACATGCATTGCTATTGCAACATTCCGTTCATTCTCTATTCACATTCAAAGCTTATTCTATATTTATAGAATCTTGAAAAGGTGATGAATAGAATGCTTAATGTTGTAAGAAAAATCGTAAAGTATACAAGCAGTAAAAAAGGGGTAAAGGTTACGCTTGGTCTATGGATTGTTGCTGTTATCGCATTAAGTTTGCTTGCCCCCTCCGCAAAGGATTATGAACAAAACAGCGCAGAAGTAAGCATTTCTCAAGATATGCCGTCGGAAGTTGCGCAGCAGCTGAAAGAGGAAGCATTCCCATCAGATGATGGGTTAAGTGCCTTACTTGTATTTCACCGTAAAGGCAAGATTTCGGAAGAAGACAGAGAAGAAATAAGCAAACTGAGCAAATGGTTTACTTCCGATGATAAACCGGAGAACATTGCAAGTGCTTTACCTTATCATGAGTTTCCCAAAGAGATTCAAGACAAAATGTTTTCAGATGATATGACGACGCTTCTGTTTAACACGACATTAAAAGAAGGTCTTGATTCGGATGCGATACATGATACATTGGACCAAATAACGGCTAAAGTTGAGAAGCTGGATTTGAAAGGAATCGACTTTGAAATTACCGGTCCTGCCGGCATATCTGCGGATACAATTTCCTTGTTCAAAAATGGAGATTTCGTTTTAATGATAGGGACGATAGTACTCATTTTCATTATTTTGATTGCTATTTATCGGTCTCCGATACTAGCGATTACACCGCTTATTATTGCAGGTCTAGTCTATGGTGTTGTCGATCGAGTACTAGGAATTGCTGGCAAGTATGGATGGTTTGATATTGATAGTTCAGCTGTATCCATTATGCTTGTTCTATTGTTCGCCGTTGTTACGGATTACAGTTTATTTGTTTTTTCAAGGTACAGGGAAGAACTGCAAAAACAGGATTCAAAATACGCTTCCATGTCTGAAGCGATTCATCATGTATCTGAACCGATTTTCTTCAGTGGCGGAACGATTTTCATTGCTATGCTTACGTTGTTTGTTACCGTTTTTGAACCGTATCATGCATTTGCACCTGTGTTTTCGATTGCAGTTGTCTTTATTTTAATTGCCGGACTGACTCTCATCCCAAGTCTATTTGCCATTATGGGGCGAAAGGCATTTTGGCCATCGATTCCAAAAGTGGAAAAGGGTCCGAAACAAAAGCATAGATTTTGGGGTGGAATTGGAAATCTGGCAAAAAAGCATCCAATCGTATTTGGGGTTATTTTAATAATTACACTCGGTATTGGAACTTTCAATATAACGACAATTGATTATTCGTTTAATCAGTTAAAGTCCTTTCCGGAAGACATGTCATCAAGGG
This sequence comes from Virgibacillus sp. W0181, assembly GCF_051846915.1. NCBI lineage: Bacteria > Bacillati > Bacillota > Bacilli > Caryophanales > Bacillaceae > Virgibacillus > Virgibacillus sp. W0181. Next base: position 66,611 of record NZ_JBPYCR010000003.1, on the reverse strand, counting down.
CTGGTTTTGAATTACTCGAATCCCATTATCCGGCAGGGCAATTGGCACCAGTTCATGTTATTTTGAAATCGAATAAGCAAATCGATGCTGATGAAAAGTTTTTGGATCAAGTTTCTAATTTGACAGATAATCTAGAAAAAAACGCCAATGTCAATTCCGTTTCTCCAAAATTATCCAAAGAGATAATCAAAGGAGAGGAAGGGATACCGAACGATTTTCTGTCCGAAAATAACAAGGCGATTAAACTACAGTTAACGCTGGACAGTAATCCGTATGATCCAAAAGCATTGGATACAATTGATGAATTACGCGACTCGGAAGAGGATTTGTTACAGTCCAGTGGTTTTTCGGCTGGCTATGACTTGCATTATAGTGGTCAGACAGCGCAGCAGCTGGACGTAAGAGAAATGAATAAACGCGATACAATTTTCTTGTTTTCGATCGTCATTGTGCTTATTACGCTTATTTTAGGGTTCCAGACACGATCAATCTTGATGCCTGTTTTAATGGTAGGAACCATTTTACTATCATACGGAGCAACGTTAGGTTTCGGCTGGTGGATCTTTGAGCATTTGATGGGCTATGATTCAATCAGTTACCGTTTACCTGTTTACACATTTGTCTTTATGGTAGCACTTGGTGTGGACTACAATATTATGCTCGTTTCAAGAATTAGAGAAATGGCGCATCATTTACCTTGGAAAGAAGCGGTTGCCCAAGGGGTGACGTTAACGGGCGGTGTCATTTCTTCAGCCGGTTTGATTTTGGCTGCCACATTTGCTGTATTAATGACACAGCCAATTCAAGAGTTATTTTTATTCGGATTTAGTATGGCTTTTGGTATTTTACTGGATACCTTCATCATCCGTGGGATCCTTATGCCGTCGTTGTTAATCATTACACACCGCGATAAAAAATAAAATATTATTAAAAGCAGTACATCTATCTGAAATGATGTGCTGCTTTTTCGTATTTACTTGATCTTTTTGTAAAACAAGGATTTAGAAAATGAAAATTGATTCCGTACAAAATAGAAGCAATAACTTATCACGTAATGATATGATTGGGTTAAAGGGGCTGATTATATGGCAGAAATCAAATATGAAATTATCCAACATGTCGGTATTTTGTCCGAATCTCCAAAAGGATGGACAAAGGAAGTGAACTTAATTAGTTGGAACGGTCGGGACCCAAAATATGATCTTAGAGATTGGGCACCAAATAAGGAAAAGATGGGAAAGGGTGTCACCTTAACAGAGGATGAGCTGCAAAAGTTGGGAATCATTTTAAAGGAAATGGCTTAAAGTATAATCATTGAAATAAAAGCAGACTGTATACAACCAAGGGATGACAAATAATTAATAACAAATAACATACTTAAAAGAGGGATGAAACATCATGGCAAATCTAACAAAAACAAAAATTGAAGAAATAATGGAAGCATACCATTTCAGGCACGCAACAAAAGTGTATGATAAAAACAGAAAAATATCAGTAGACGATTTCAATTTCATTCTGGAAGCAGGTAGATTATCACCAAGTTCGTTAGGTTCTGAACCATGGAAGTTTCTCGTAGTGCAAAATCCAGAACTACGGGAAAAGCTAATGCCTGTTGCCCCAGGAGCAGTTGAAAAGTTAAAAACAGCCAGTCATTTTATGATCATTCTTGCTCGTAAAAATGTTCAATATGACTCCGACTATCTTATTAAGTTAATGAAAAATATACAAAAAATGCCGGATGACGTCATACAAGAAGTATCCGGTTATTATAAAAAATTTCAGGAACAGAAGGATATTTTAAAAAGTGAGCGCACGTTATTTGATTGGGCTGCCAAACAGACATATATCGCTCTTGGCAATATGCTAACAGCTGCCGCAATGATTGGAATTGATTCTACACCAATGGAAGGTTTTAATCCCCAAAAGCTGGACACCTTGTTAGAAGAAGAAGGGCTATTGGACAAGAGTCAGTATGGATCCTCTGTTCTAGCTGCGTTTGGATACCGAAAAGAAGACCCAAAACGAGGGAAGACGAGACGGGATATAAAGGAAATTGTGCAGTGGATTTAAATTTTAATTAAGCAAACATCCGTTATAATAAAAAATAGGAGGGATGGACCCCCTCCTATACGCTAATTATTGTCCTTATTTTTAATTTCGATGCGGCGTGTTTCAGCATTTGGATTCTTCGGGATATCAATATAAAGTATACCATTTTGGCATTCAGCTTTAATTTCTTCCGTATTTGCGTTATCTGCTAATGTTAAGGAGCGTTGAAAAGAACCATAACTCCGTTCGACAACGTGCATCTTTCTATCTTTATCTTCCGATGTTTCTTCCTTTTGTTTCTCACCTTTAATTGTTAAAATACCGCCTTCTACCATAATGTCAATATCTTGGGAAAGTATACCTGGTACCTCTAACTCGATTGTATACCGATCAGGTTTTTCTTCTACGTTTAGGGGAGGGTACAAGTCACCTTCTTTGTTCAATAAGGATCCGGCAAAAAACGGGTCATCAACAAAACGCTGAAACGCCCCTCCCAACTCATTCCTAAGCTGATTTACGGGATGGTTATTTTCTTTCCAGCGACGTATTGGCTTCATTTTCACATACCTCCTTGAATTGATAGCATTCTACTATTTCTAATACCACTTTATTTTATGCAGTAAACTCTAAAGCGTTGTTCAAAAAAGTATTACAGTAGTGTTAAATGAGGAATTTCTGAACGATGAAATAGGCAGGTTATTTGCCATATATGAATGAAAACTCCCTTCTATAGGAAAGATAAAGAAAACATGAATGGAGGGTTTCATTATGACTGAAAATGAAAAGTATACAATCGTTGGTACAGATATAGAAGCAATAAAAGAACAAAATCAACGTTCGGGTCTATCATACAATGAGGCAATAGCAATGATTGCGAAAACAACTGGGGGCCGCAGAACGAATGTTTACAGTGATACGAATGCAGACGAAGTTAGAAAGGAAAATTTCAGATCGAATAAGGGCAAAATGTAAAGTTTTTAGTAAGATTGAGTGAATTATTCGTCTGGAAATGAAAAACGAGCGTCAACAATGGCACAACGCGCATCTTTACTGGAAGAACGCGGGACCGCGCGTCATCGGTGGAGCAATCTGCATGAGTAAGTCAGAAATGCACCATTAGTAAAACGCTCGTCAACCGGGTGACTTCAACTCCTGATAAAAAAACTGAGTACGCTTCAAGAGACAATATTCCTCTGTTATTACAGAGGGATAATTATTTTTGCTTTAAAGTGCCTCGACAAGATGCAAGTTTATAAGGTAAGAAAAGCTACTTTTTCGCAAAGGGACAAACGATACGATTATTTTAAGAAATTGTTACATTTAAAAGTAAGAGTAATTAATGAATAGATAGACATTTTCCATGAACGTGGTAAAATTTTAAATGTAGTTTAACAATTTTTTCATCACAATTGATTTTAAGAAACTGTTCTACATACTTGTTGTATAATCGTTCGATAACTTATTCTGTATATGGATCAATGTGTGATAAGGAAGGAAAATTATGTCAGAGGAAAATATTACGAGACTTCATATTGATGATAAAGAAATTATATTAATAGGTACGGCTCACGTTTCAAAGCAAAGTGCGGATCAAGTACGAGAAGTAATTGAAATGGAACAGCCAGATACCGTTTGTGTGGAGTTGGATCAACAACGGTATAAATCGATTGTTGAGGGTAACAAATGGAAGGAAATGAATATATTTCAAGTAATAAAAGAAAAAAAAGCAACTCTACTTTTAATGAATCTTGTTATCTCTTCTTTTCAAAAACGAATTGCTAAACAATTTGGTATTAATCCAGGTCAAGAAATGATTCAAGGAATTGATTCTGCAAAAGAAATTAATGCAAGTCTTGTTCTTGCTGACCGTGATATTCAAACGACATTTTCGAGGATTTGGGGAAATGTTAGTATATGGGGAAAAGCGAAATTATTAATGCAGGTTATTGGAAGTATTTTTGTGAATGATACAATATCAGAAGAAGAATTGGAAAAAATGAAGTCACAGGATATGCTTGATACGATGCTTCAAGATTTATCGGAGAGTTTCCCGGATTTAAAGAAACCGTTGGTGGATGAACGAGATCAATACTTGTCGGAGAAAATCAGGAAAGCCCCCGGTAAAAAAATCGTTGCTGTGCTTGGTGCTGCGCATGTTCCTGGTATTAAAGTTGAAATTTATAAGGATCATGATTTAAAACGGCTGACACGTCGTCCTCCAAAATCCAAAGTGCCAAAAGTCATTGCTTGGGTGATTCCTATAATAATTTTGACTGCCATTGTGTACACTTTTATTACAAATCCGGCAGTCGGTCTCCAGCAAACGATTAGCTGGGTGCTTTGGAATGGAACGCTGTCGGCTATTGGTACGGCGATCGCATTTGGTCATCCGTTGGCAATCCTTACCGCATTCATCGCCGCACCGATTAGTTCTCTTAATCCACTAATTGCTGCAGGATGGTTCGCAGGAATAGTACAAGCTGTTATTCGTAAACCGCTTGTAAGGGACTTCGAAAATCTGGCTGACGATGCCCATCATCTGAAAGGATTTTGGAAAAATAATGTCACTCGAATATTGCTCGTTGTTGTTCTAGCAAACATCGGTAGTATGCTTGGAACATTTATTGGTGGAGCAGATGTGATAAGGTTGTTTCTGGAAAACCTTTAACTGTATATATATAATAACAACTGCTGCTTATCATATAATAGATGGGCAGCATTTTTCTGTAATGCTTTATTTATTTCCCTAAAATCGTTCTGAAATATCAGAATCCAATTATTTTTTACTTAAAATTGTTAGTGGTATACTAATAGAACAACGAGAAGTTATGAAAACCTTGAACAATAAAGCTAATCATCCAAAGGAGGAATAGCATAGAATGGGAAAATTAACAGGAAAAATCGCTTTAGTAACCGGTTCTGGCACAGGGATTGGTCGTGCTATTGCAATAACCTTCGCCAAAGAGGGAGCGACTGTTGTACTAAATGGCCGGCGCGAAGAAAAATTGCGAGAAGTTGAAAAAGAAATAGGGAAAGATAAAGCAATCATCATCCCTGCAGATTTAACAGATGAAACACAAGTTAAACACTTGTATGATATATTGCAAGAAAAAACCGATGGTAAGTTGGATATTTTGGTCAATAATGCTGGAGGAGTCAATGCCATGGAACCGATAGGTGAAATGACATTACAACAATGGCAGCAAATGTTCGATTTAAATTTGACGACTCAATTTCTTGCAACGAAAACATTTCTACCGATGCTACGCAAAAGTGAAAGCGGTAAAATTATTTCTGTCACCTCAGGTATGGTAAATTTCTTTATGCATGGAATGGGAGCATATTCAGCAAGTAAAGCAGCAGTGGAAGCATTGATGAAGTCCGTTGCTGAAGAGGAGAAAGATAACAACATACAAGTTAATATGTTCGATCCGTTGAACGCTGAGTCTGAAGGAAATCCTATGGGGAAATATGACCCAATGGAAATTGTAGATGTCTTAATTGATTTGGCTGCCGCTTCTTCGGTTGTGAAAAGTGGAGAAGTAGTTGCACCAGAAGTGGAATAGCAATAAAGACCTATTATCCCTTGTAAGCATAAGGCTTGCAGGGTTTTTTATTGAATTGTCGCTTTTGAGCAATTGTTGTTACGAACTTTTCAAAACGGAATCTTTGAAATTCAAGGAATAAAAAAAGAATATCATATAAATTCAACGAAGTAGTAATGGTGTCAGAAGGCAACTACTTCCCATTCGATTCCTAAACCTCAAATGATTCCCTAAAAACTCTCTAAAGTTTATCACCGATGCTAACCAAAATACTACCTACCGCGCCCCCACTATAATAACAATTATTCCATATACGATGCAATGCTTTTCACTATCATACTAACATCTGAAAAATAGTTATATTCAAATATTATTAGGCATATATTTGAATAAGACAATCTAGAAACTAGTTGTCCAAGATTGTACAAACTATTAATAGAAAGGAAGCTGTTGTATGGCAAATTTAAGTAAAGAATCAAAAATTCATTTAGAAGCTTTCAGCCAGTTGCCAGCTCTTGAAACAATGGACCCGCAGGCAGTTAGAGATATGCTGAACCAAGCCCCCCCAGTAGAAGTAGAGCTTGCCCCACTTGCTAATATAGAAGACAAAGTAATCCCGGTAGATGGTGGAGAAATTAATATTAGGATATATACACCGGAAGGAATAGGACCATTTCCAATTTTTGTATATTACCATGGTGGGGGTTGGGTTTTAGGGGATATTGCAACATCCGATGCTAGCTGTCGAATGATAGCAAATAAAACAAGACATATCGTCGTTTCGGTTGATTATCGCCTAGCTCCGGAGTATAAATATCCTACTCCTATTAATGATTCTTATGCTGCACTAAAATGGATAAGCGAGAATGCTGCGGCAATTAATGGAATTGCGTCCAATATAGTTGTAGGTGGAGACAGTGCTGGTGGAAACATTGCAGCAGCAATGTCTTTAAAAAGTAGAGAACAAAATGGACCTCCAATTTCTGCACAAGTTTTAATTTATCCGGTAACAGATATGAAATTTGATACAAAGTCCTATCAAGATTTTGAAAAAGGATTTGGTTTAGATAAAAATTTAATGGTTTGGTTTGTTGATCACTATATCGCAAGCGAAAACGATAAACAGGATATGTATGCAGCACCTTTAATTGCGGATGATCTAAACAATCTACCTCCAGCCTACGTCATTGTGGCAGAAAATGATGTATTAAGAGATGAAGGATTAGCATATGCAAAACGACTAAAAGAAGCTGGTGTAAATGTGGAAACGATTATCGAAGAGGGATTAGTGCATGGGTATTTTACTACGATGGCCATTTTTCCGGATCGAATTAAACGTTCTATCAATAACATTACACAATTTTTAAATGAAACAAATAAACAGGTTGAAAGTCTTTAAATTTTAACTATAAGAGGGAGGTTGAAAAAATGAATTCTAAACAGTCTAATGAAACAGATTTTGATGCTGTTGTCGTAGGGGCAGGATTTTCAGGTATGTATATGCTCTATATTTTACGCGAAGCAGGCTATTCCGTAAAAGTGTATGAGAAGGGTGAAGGTGTTGGTGGAACGTGGTATTGGAATCGATATCCAGGAGCACGCTGTGATTCGGCTAGTATTTATTATAATTATACATTTTCAGAGGAGCTTTATAAGGGGTGGAGCTGGAGTTCCAGGTATCCAGAACAACCAGAAATATTACGTTACTTAAATTATGTTGCTGATGAGCTTGATTTACGAAGAGATATTGAATTTGAAACGGTTATACAACAAGCTCGATATAATGAAGAATCCAATCAGTGGCATGTACGTAAAGATGATGGTTCAGAAGTGACCGCGACATATTTTATCACGGCCGTCGGATGTCTTTCCGCTTCAAACGTGCCTGATTTTAAAGGGTTGGAAACATTTAAGGGAGATTGGTATCATACTGGTCGATGGCCTCATGAAGGGGTAGATTTTACTGGAAAAAGAGTCGGTGTGATAGGCACGGGATCTAGTGGGGTGCAAGCTATTCCTGTTATTGCAGAAGAAGCGAAACATTTAACGGTATTTCAACGTACGCCACAGTATTGCTTCCCAGCAAGAAATCATCCATACAAACCAGAGTTTGTGGACGAGGTAAAAAATAACTTTTATAAATTAAAAAAAGAACTACGTGAATCTTCCACAGGGCAAATCAATAAAGTCAGAAAACCGTCTGCTTTAGATGATACTCCTGAAGAAAGACAAAAAGCATATGAGGACAGGTGGAAGGAAGGCGGCTATTTATTTCTATATGACGATTTATTAATCAATGAAAAATCAAATGAAACTGCTGCAGAATTTATTCGTTCCAAAATAAAAGAAACGGTAAAAGATCCGGAAACGGCAGAAAAGTTGCTGCCAACTTATTATTGGGGAACGAAGAGACAGATTCTCGATTCGAATTACTATGAAACATATAATATGGACCATGTCGATTTAGTAGATGTAAAAAAGCATCCAATAACAGAAATAACCGAAAAAGGAGTCAAAACTACAGAAGAAGAATATGACGTTGATGTGATTGTATTTGCTACTGGTTATGACGGGATGACTGGTCCGTTATTTAAAATGGATATACGCGGAAGAGATGGCGTGGAATTAAAGGAAAAATGGGAGAACGGCAGTACAGTTAAAACTTACTTGGGTTTGTCCACGACCGGATTTCCAAATATGTTCATGATTACCGGCCCAGAAAGCCCTTCTGTTTTAAGTAATATGCCGATATCGATTGAACAACATGTAGAATGGATATTTGACTGTATACAATACTTAAGTAAACATAAGGTAGATGAGATTGAAGCAAAAACTGAAGCGGAAAATGAGTGGAGCAAGCATTGTCGAGAAGTAGCTGATACCACCCTAATGACAAAAGCAGATTCTTGGTATACTGGTGCCAATATCAAAGGAAAAGCGAGAGGATTCCCAATGTATATAGGTGGTGTCGGGGTTTACAGGGAAATGTGCAGTGAGATTGCTGCTAATGGTTATGAAGGATTTGCATTAAGTTCTTCAAGAAACTAGCTCAGTAAAATCAATATACTACCGCAACGAAATGTTTCATTGATATGATAAATGGTAAATAAACCAAACTAATGTAAAATATGATCTCACAGTAAAAATATTAAAGCTAATGAGATGGACTACGCTCATTAGCTTTTCGTTTTATTGCACCTATAAATGTACTGTATATAATATTTTTTGGTGTTTAGTATTATATAGTATAATATGGTATAAACATCCTTTTTTAAATAGGAAAGGTAATAAAAAGCGAGCGATTTACATATCCTTTACTGGAGCAAAAGTCGCTGAAAATCATTTCAAGAAAAAGTAGTAGGTGTCATGGATGAATGGACGAAAAAAATCTACCAGCATTATCAAATTTTTATATCGTTATATGATGCTATTAATTGGCGCTTCACTGGCTGCGGTATCTATTGAATTATTTCTTGTGCCGAATATGATTATTGACGGGGGCGTCATTGGCGTTGGTTTATTATTAAATAATTTGACTGGGATTAACTTCGGTGTTCTTATCTTCGTTATAAATTTACCTTTTTTATATGCAGGTTACAAACATATCGGAAAAAGCTTTTTCATTTCTTCAATGATTGGCATTATATTTTTAGCTATTATCGAAAATTTTTTATTAGCCATTTCACCTGTGACAAATGAGCCTCTGCTAGCTACGGTGTTTGGAGGACTAATATTGGGCGCAGGAGTTGGACTGGTCATTCGTCATGGTGGTTCACTTGATGGTACGGAAATACTAGGAATACTGCTGTCTAAAAAAATACCTTTTTCCGTTGGCGAATTTGTCATGTTCATTAACATTTTCGTATTCGGGTGGGCAGGATTTGTTTTAGGTTGGGAACAGGCAATGTATTCAATCCTTACCTATTATATTGCTTCTCGCGCAATTGATGGAGTTGTTCAAGGACTGTCCGGCGATACGAAGGCAGCAATCATCGTTTCCGATGCGTATGAAGAAGTTGCCAATGCTATTAATCATCGCCTCGGAAGGATGGTAACAAAAGTATACGGCAAGGGCGGTTACCACAATTTAGATAAAGAGATTATTTATGTCGTGATAACTCGGTTGGAAGTTGCCAAATTGAAAAATATTGTTCATGATAAGGATCCAAAAGCTTTTATTACAATTATGGATACACAAGAAGTACATGGCGGCAGGTTTAAGTCGGCAATACATTAGTGCTTTCCATAAAGATGATGAACACAATTCGAATTGTCGGGTTGTGTTTTTTGCTTTTCTGCTTTCCTAAAATTTAAATTTATTATAAATGCGTTAAACAAAACAATTTTAATTTTAATACAAAAAACTGCACATCAAAAAATGATGGCAGTTTACTAATTTGCTCGTCTTTTTCCAAGGGTGTTAGTAATCACTAAGCCGATTTTGTGCATACCCATCATACCAAATCCCGCGAATAATTGATCGTATTTCGTGTTAAACGGGGCAGGTAATAATTGAACTGTTGAAAAATCATTCGGTAAACAGAGGTGTGCTGTCATTTCCGTAAGAAAAGGGTTGTTGACACTATCCAATAGTGCACCAACAATAAATAATAAACATGCAGGTGTTATAAATAGCATGCTTTGTTTAATATATTTACTGCGATTTATCGCTTGTGTCGGAAAGCGGATTGTAATCGGCCACCACATTCTAATAGACAGAAGGAACAACACGCTAAGATATGTTTGTTGTATTAGGGAATGTTTGGAAATGTATGTTAATAGGATTGGAAGGTGGTAAAGTAAGAATAAAGCAGAGAATGCAGTTAAAGCAACGATTGGGTGGATAAATAAATAGCGCAGCTTCTTGATGACTGGATGGTGACTAATCTGATCGAAAGCGACAGTTGGGATCCCAAGCAATAAAAGGGGAGGGACAATGAAAAAAAGAACGCTCATTTGTAACATGTGTAAACTGACGGATAGATAACTGATTGCAAGTAAAGGGCTTCCTATTGCCAAATATAAGATGATAAGCGCGGAATTAAATAAGAAGGCTTCGTGAACAGCTGTGGTCGGGAATCTATTTTTGTGTAAAAGCAAGAAATAATAAAGAATTGAGGTGATTGTCAGAAAAAGAAATAAGTTTAGGTTCCAAGTCATATGATCGGCAAGCAATGCCGTTATCATATGGTTAATTCCCCCTTTCTAATTGTACATTACCTGTTATTTTATGAAAGGATAAGGGGAAATATGCAAAAAGTAACGAAAACAGCCCTTTGTTATAGAAGCGAGCTGTTTTCTGTACATTTTTATGATTCATTTTCGACGCTACATTCGCCCCGATTTAATGATTGAATAAATCATAAATAGAAACATGAGAATAGCTACAACAGAACCGATCTCTATTATTGGAATTTTCCATAAGAGCGTTGTATGACCGGAAATGGACGCTCCTATAATTAAGCCAACCATTAAAATACTGAATGCAAGTAAAATAATGCTAAAAGAAATCCGGTTACTTATTTTATCGAACCGATGCAGAAAGGCTTGTAAATCATTTACGTTTATATCAAAACGTAATTTACCTTTCTCAACAGTTTCTGCGGCGCGTTTAAACGTTAGTGGAAGGTCTCTTAATGTATCAATGTTATCTCTTAATTCTTCTGCCGAATCTTTCAATATATTTTTAGGATGATAGCGTTCTTTGATAAGCTTTTTTCCGTAAGGTTCGACTGCTTTCATTAAACTGAATTCAGGGTCAAGTTCTGCAATAATTGCTTCCAATGTAATAATCACTTTGGCAAGGATTGCGATATCTGCTGGAATGTCAATTTTGTGACGATAAGCGACACTCAATAATTCTGTAATAACGTTTCCCAGCCTTATTTGTTTCAGTTCCATATCGTAGTACTTTGTCAGCAAATAATCAAGGTCGATTTTCAAGGTCTTTGTAGCTGTATCTTCATGTAACAAGCCCCATTTTGAGAATGTCCTAATTATTCCTTTTGTATCCCTTTCTTCGATATTAATAACAAGAGATGCAAAGTGAAATCTCATTTCATCATTCATACGCCCAATCATACCAAAGTCCAAGTATGATACTACGTTGTTCGGCAAAATATAAATATTTCCTGAATGTGGATCCCCATGGAAAAAACCTTCATCCAATACTTGATGTAGCATCGAATCAGCTAATCTTTGAGCAATAATCTTTCGGTTTAATCCTTTCGCTTCAATTGCTTCGAGTTGACGAACACCAATTCCCTCAATGTATTCCATTGTTAATACTTTTTCTGTGGATAATTTACGATATATTTTTGGGATACGGATCTTTGGTTCGTCGATAAACTGTTTTGCTATTTGCTCTGCATGATATGCTTCTGTGCGATAATCCAATTCATTTCGCAATGAACGTGAAAAATCATTGATTATTTCTTTTATGTGATAGGTTTTTGCCCACTCCGCTTTTGATTCAATCATTTTAGCTAAGTTATGTAAAATCTCCAAATCTGTTTCCATTTTCTTTTGAATGTTTGGCCGTTGAACCTTTATTGCGACCTGCTCTCCTGTTTTAAGTGTCGCAGTATGTACTTGACCAATAGAAGCAGAAGCCTGAGGCGTTTCATTGACGTGTTGAAAAATATGTTCCAATTCATCATCCAATTCCGTTTCCAAAATTGTACGAACCTGTTCAAAGGAAAAAGGATTTACATTTTCCTGTAGTTTTTCCAGCTCATTAACTATTTCGATTGGCAATACATCACGTCTGGAAGCTGCTATTTGTCCAAGCTTAATAAATGTCGGACCTAATTCTTGCATAGTTTGTCGTAGCTTTACACCAATGTTTTGCATAGTCATACTTAATTTTTGTTCTGGGTTTTGTTTTTCAGTTGTTTTTTTTCTATCTGTTAAGCCGATACGATAAAGAAAATGACTAAAACCATTTTTTATAAGCGCGTTTAGTATTTCTTGATATCGCTGCGTATGTTTGATTTTTTTTGAGAACATAGAATACCTCCCTTATGGTATCCAATAATAATTGTTGAAATTTGAAATTTTGCTTGTTGGTGAATAGATTCGTTCGATGGATTTTGTGCTTACGGTTATATTTCCACTAGGTATATTATTTCAAACTCAATTCCTAAAATATCAATGATTAAGCCGTGTATAGGGTTTCTTCATTTGGATACGATAACGAATGAACTTGAATTTTTGGGAAATGGAGGAGGGAACGTATGGCTAATATAGGTGTGGAACCGACGTTATCTAGTGTGAAGACAGCGTTAACGGAGATGGGACATCAAGTTGTAGATTTAAATTCGGAAAAAGACGCTGCTTACTGTGATTGTTGTGTTATTTCTGGTCAAGATAAAGACATGATGGGCGCAGCAGATACTGTTATTGCTGGACCAGTGATTAATGCACAAGGGGCAACTACGGAGGATGTTTGTCAGCAAGTAGCTGAAAAATTATCGTAAATTTTTGAACGATTCTAATTGAAAAGCTTATTAAGCAACATAACAAGATTTGTATATTATTACAATAAGCGAGAAAACTATTATTGCATTATCAATAGGAGAAAGGGAGCGATAAAACTGGGAATGTTTAGCGGTAATCCGAAAGAAGAGCCAATGCATTATGGAGAAGTCTTCTCTATATGGACATACTTTCTAGGTGAAAAAAGTATGATTGCTATGTACGAAACGTTATTAAATCATGCAGGTGATGATGATTTAAAAAAATTATTGCAAGAAGCAGTTCACGGAGCTAAGATGGAGAGTCAACAAGTAGAGGAATTATTGAAAACGAATGGGATCGGGCTTCCACCGGTGCCCCCCGAACGGCCGATGGCAAATAATGAAAAAATACCGGTTGGGGCACGCGTAATGGATGCAGAGATAGGTGCATTGTTATCCGCAAATGCGTCCAAAGGATTAATAACTTGCAGTACGATCATGGGACAATCCATCCGGGAAGATATTGCAACGATGTTTGGTCAATTCCATATGAATAAAGCCCAATTTGGTGCAAAGGTACTACGGTTAAACAAAGATAAAGGCTGGTTGGTACACCCACCCCTCCATGATACACCGCAACACAAATAAACTAGGCCGGGATAAATGTCCCGGCTTATTGTATGTAAACAAAGGATATTCTGTGACACTATTATATGGTTTTCTGGTTGTTCTTCATCTTCGGAATCGTTAAATGTTATATTGACGGAGATGTTGGAATACTAATTACAAATTCGGTCTGATTACTTGTAACACCTACATCTAAAAAAAGTAAAGCATGAAGAGTCTGTTTTGTTAACGGTATAAAGGGAAATGTAGAGTAAAGGATGAACAGGTTGGGACAAACTATATTAATCCTCGTTGTAAAATCGATCTATGCGTAGTAGGAGGAGGATACAATACATGGGACGAGATCACGGACATACACATGCTGCAAATAAAAAAGCACTTATGATAAGTTTTTTCATAACGACCGGTTATATGATTATCGAAGCAATTGGTGGCTTTATAACGAATAGTTTAGCTTTACTCTCAGATGCTGGACATATGTTAAGTGATTCCATTTCACTGGGGGTCGGAGTATTTGCCTTTTTTATGGGCGAAAAAGTTGCTAATTATAGCAAGACATATGGATATAAACGGTTCGAAATACTTGCTGCACTTTTTAATGGGGTCACGCTTACCTTAATAGCCATTTATATTTTTTATGAAGCATACCACCGATTTGTCGATCCGCCAGAGGTAGCTTCCACAGGAATGTTAACCATTGCCATAGTCGGTTTAGTTGTAAATATTTCTGTAGCTTGGATATTAAGGAGTGGTGATACAAAGGGCAACTTGAACCTACGTGCAGCCTTTTTACATGTACTGGGTGATTTGCTTGGGTCAATTGGCGCAATAATCGCAGCACTACTTATCATGTTCTTAGATTGGGGATGGGCAGACCCACTCGCAAGTGTGATTGTCGCTATCTTAGTATTAATCAGTGGATGGCGGGTAACAAAAGATGCTTTTCATGTATTAATGGAAGGAACTCCGAAAAATATTAATTTAGATAAAGTTATCGAAACAATCGAAAATGTGCGGGGCGTTCATCGTATTCATGATTTGCATGTCTGGACGATTACAAGTGAACAAAATGCACTATCCTGTCATGCAGTCGTCGATGGAGAAATCACCATCTATGAAAGCGAAAAAATTTTGCATACGGTAGAAACAAGACTACAAAAAATAGGAATTCAGCATATTACGGTCCAAGTCGAAAGTGAAGAACACCCACATGATGATGTATTGTTTGATAAAGAAACAAAAGAATAGCTTCTGTTATTTGACGAAGGATTTTCAGGTTATGGGTGGGGTTTTGTTACGAAAGATAGATATTTAATAAAAAAGCATCAATGGAAATGCCTCTGGTTGATATGCAAACTACCATCAGGCTGTACTTCAGCATAAAATACATGTGCTGGATCATCAATTCCAAGCTCGTTCAGTCGTTCATTTAGCCAATCAGTATCAAGATGCAATTTTTTTAAATTATTGTATATAATTTGACCGTCCGAGATTACTTCTGTAGAGAGCGAATGCATGTTAAACGATCTTTTAAATGTCTTTAGATCTTCCTTTACAAGAGGCTGTTTTGTTTCCTTTTTCAATACGGAAAGTTTTCCGTTTGTTTCCAATATGGCATAGTCCACATCAGCAATTTTATAAATGTTTTTATCTCTTAACATCGCATTCAATGAGTTGATGTTTAGACGAACATTTCGGAGGGCTTTTTTCAGCAATTGACCATCCTTTATAACAATAACCGGCTCGCCTGTTGTTAGTTTTCGAACCGTTTTTGATTTTATATCGATAAACCCCATAGCTAAAGTAAACATAGCCCACGCAACAAGTGCAATTGCACCATAAACAAATGGAACATTCGGACTTAATATGATGTTTGCTGCGATTGAGCCAATTGCAATTGCTGATACAAAGTTAAAAAAGGTCATTTGACTAATTTCTTTTCTGCCCATTATTCTAGTCATAATAAATAGCGTTATGAAAGATAATGTAATACGAAACAATAATTCTGATACAGTCATCGCAAACTCCCCTTTTACATCCATCTTGACAGGCGCTTCAATTACCTGTCCGTATTATTTGAAGAATGGGGAAATTTATTCAAAAAAGGACTGTGCCAATTATTATCTCAGCACAGTCTTTTCTTTTTGGTTATTCATTGGATAAATTTAATATGTCGAGCAGTTTAAAGAACAATCCGAGAACAATTGCGACAACGGTTGCCAGTCCCATTCCTGTTAAGGCGACTTCACCAAGTTGAATGGTTGCACCACTAATCCCAATAACGAGTACTACACACGTTAAGATTAAATTTTGGGAGCGGTTATAGTCAACTTTGGCTTCAACGAGCATCCGAATGCCACTGGCAGCTATAATACCGAACAATAATAGAGAAATACCGCCCATGACAGCAGAGGGAATGGAAGATATTAGTGCAGCGAGTTTCCCGACAAAGGATAACACAATGGCGAAAACAGCTGCAGTTCCGATAATCCAAGTGGAATACACTCTAGTAATTGCCAATACACCAATATTTTCCCCATATGTTGTGTTTGGTGTTGATCCAAACAAACTGGAAATCATCGTAGAAATTCCGTTACCGGCAAATGATCGATCAAGCCCCGGGTCTTTTGCTAAATCTTTTCCAACAATATTACTCGTTACAAATAAATGGCCGATATGCTCCGGGATTAAAACGAGCGCTGCCGGTAAAATAACGAGAATAGCCGACCAGTCAAACTTTATTTGATAAAACTGAGGTGCCGTGATCCATGCTGCTTCTTTTACAGGTTCAAAGTCAACCAAGCCTACTGAAAGGGCAATGATATACCCAATTACAATGCCTAGTAAGATAGGAATGATTTTTAGAAAACCGCGTAAAGTGACCCAGCAAATAACAGTAATGCCTAATGTTAGTAATGAAACGATCGCCACTTTTGGATCCATGGCCCAAGACGCATCGGCATCATCCGGGGCAATCCAGCCCGCCATTTCAGCAGCGACGGGAACAAGTTCCAATCCAATAACGGCGACAATAGCGCCCATGGCTGCAGGTGGGAAAATAATATCTATCCATGTTGTACCTGCAATTTTTATAATAAATGCGACAATTGTTAGCACAACACCGACTGCAAAAAAACCACCAAGTACATAACCGTACCCTTCGATACCCGAGTAATGACCTAGCACAACAAATACCGGTGATATAAACGCAAAACTTGATCCGAGATATGCGGGTATTTTTCCTTTTGTTATAAAAATGTAAAGCAATGTTCCTAATCCGTTCATCAATAAAATTGTTGCTGGATTAACTCCAAATAAAATAGGGACTAAAACAGTTGAACCGAACATCGCAAATAAGTGCTGTAATCCAAGTGGTAAGCTTTTTAATAAAGGTAATCGTTCATGTACCTGAATTTCATCGTATTTTCCCATTTATTCCATCTCCTTTTTAAAATAAGGTTTACCGGTTACCATTTTAAAAAAGAAATACCTTGCCACGAAAAGGCAAGGTATGGGGTGTGCTAGAAAAATCTCTCACAGAATAAAGACAGCACGCGTCTTTTCCACCTTGCCAGCCTCACGGGACTGAATTAAAGGTAACCGTATAAACTTGTCTTCACTATTGTGGCATAAAATGATGAAAAGTCAATTCATTTTTTAATAAATTTACAAGTATACTCCCATGAATTGATTTTTACTGACAAAATACTATTTATTGGTAAAGCAATAGACCACAAAATAAGTGTTCAAAACCGTTGATTTTCCGGTAAACAATTTGTAATAATGCACCCTAGTAGTTTACAATGGAAATAATATGTAACATGTAATTTTAATGAGGGATAAAGCACACGATTGGAGGCGCTTGCTTTGAATAATAAAAAACTCCTGACAATCAATATTTTAACGTTAATCGTGTTTATTTTTGTCGTTTTTGCCGGTGTGCAAAAAATGAATTCAACAAAATCCAATCAAGTCGGTCAAGTCGAAGCGGATGAGACAAAATTAGATAGTGCAAAAGTAATAAATGAATCGGTGATTAACGGACACATCCAACGGCCGGATTATACATATATTCCAAAACATAAAAATGATTTTGCTATTATTTTCCATGAATCAGAAGAAGTGACGGAAGAGGAAGAAGAGGACGAAACGGTAGAGGGAGTGGAAGATGATGAAAGTATTTTGGTTGATGAGGAAGTGAACAAAGATACCAACCTGGCGACGAATACAAATTCCATAAATAATGGCAGTAGTTCCGGTAGTTCTCATTCATCCAGTAAAGACCAAGGTAAGAAATCTACAAATACCAGTAAGGGTAATGATGAAAATGAAAATAAGAGCAGTTCTAAAGATACCACATCAAAAAAACCCGCACAAGAAGATTCTGAGGGTGAGAAAGATAAGTCAGAACCACCCAATGAAAAACCACCTAAAGAAGATCCACCACCTGAAAATCCTCAACCGCCAGTAGTAGAAGATAAAACAGAGGATCAAGAAGAGGATTTATCTGATAATAATGATGCTGCAGAAAATGATAATGAATCCGATATAAGTAGTGATGATACAAACAAAAATTAAAACTAAGGAGGCTTTCAGCAAGATGCAATTAAAAGGGAAAACAGCAATTGTAACTGGAGCAAGCAGTGGGATTGGTGTAGGAATCGCAAAGAAACTTGCAAAGGAAGGTGCGAATGTCACCTTAGTTGCCCGGCGCAAAGAACAATTGGAAAACCTTGCCGACGAGATCAATGAAAGTGGACAAGGCAAAGCACTAGCTGTACCAACGAATATAGCTGTACAATCTGAAGTTGAAGAAATGGTAGAAAGAACGAAATCAACTTTTGGCGACATCGATATTTATGTTAATAATGCCGGCCAAATGCTTAGTGCGAGACTGCAGGACGGAAAAGTGGAAGAATGGGAACAAATGATTGATGTGAACATTAAAGGCGTGTTATATGGAATTCATGCTGTACTTCCAGACATGGTAGAAAAAAGAACGGGGCATATTATAAATATTGCTTCTGTATCGGGCTTTGAAGTAACAAAAATAAGCAGTGTTTACAGTGCGACAAAATATGCTGTACGTGCTATTTCGATGGGATTGGAGAAAGAACTGGCTAGGACAGGTGTACGTGTCACGAATATATCACCGGGTATGGTAGATACAGATCGCGCCTCTGCTCAAAGTAAATCTGATCGAACACCATTACAAACAAATGATATCGCAAATGCAATTGTATACGCCGTAACTCAACCTGATTATGTAAATGTAAATGAAATAACGGTTCGACCTGTATAAAACGAAAAGAATAAAGAAAAGAAACTATATCGTGAGAAATAGCAAAGTTTAATTAGCTAATTTATAAAAAATTTGCTATTATGAATATGGTATTTATAACAATTTATAAGTAATGCATACACATGCTTAACTTACAATTAATCATTGTAGTACAAACTAGGAAGGTGGATTTATATGAACAACAAGCCAAAAATTGTCGTACTTGGTGCAGGTTACGCCGGACTTATGACAACGAGAAGACTAACACAAATTTTGTCACCTGAAGAAGCGGACATTGTGCTGGTCAACAAACATAACTACCATTACGAGACAACATGGTTACATGAAGTAGCAGCTGGAACGATCAATCCTAACCAGGCGCGTTTCATGATTAGCGATGTGATTAATCCAAACCGTGTACGTCTTATTTATGATGCGGTTACGGACGTAAAGAAAGATGAAAAACGTGTCGTGATGGAAAATGGTGAACTGACATACGACTACTTAGTTATCGCTTTAGGATTTGAAACAAACACATTCGGTATAAAAGGAATGGCAGAAAATGCGTACTCAATCGTAGATATCGATTCCAGCCGTTTAATTCGGGATCATATTGAATACCAATTCGCTAAATATAACAATGAAGAAAATCCGGATGATGACAGCTTAACAATTCTAGTTGGCGGCGCCGGATTTACTGGAATTGAATTTGTTGGTGAACTTGCCGAGCGAGTACCACAACTTTGTAAAAAATATGACATTGAGCGAAGTAAAGTACGTATTATCAATGTCGAGGCTATGCCTTCTATTTTACCAATGTTCGATAAAGATTTAGTTTCCTACGCTATGAAATCTTTGGAAAATCGCGGCATCGAGTTCCGTCTTGGCGCAAAAATCCAGGAATGTACGGAAAGTAGCTTTATTATTGGAGACGATAATGAAGAAATTAAAGCAGGTACGATTGTTTGGACTGGTGGGGTAACAGGGAACCCAATCTTAGGACAATCTGGATTTGAAATTACAAAAGGTAAAGTAACAGTCGATGGAGATATGCGCGCTCCCGGCGAAGAAGATGTTTTTATTCTCGGAGATTGTGCATGGGTAATGAACGAAGCGGAAGGTCGCCCGTTCCCACCAACAGCGCAAGCAGCGTTACAGCATGCTGAAACATGTGCAAATAATATCCGAGCGTTATTATATAATGAGCCGTTAGAAAACTTCTTCTTTGATGATAAAGGAACGGTAGCATCACTCGGTGTAACAGATGGCATTGGAAATGTGTTTACGGATAAAAAACTCAAAGGAAAATCAGCAGCAGCAATGAAAAAAGTGGTTGACAACCGATCATTGTTCTTGCTGGGCGGAACAAGAGTTTTACTTAAAAAAGGAAAACTCCGTCCTTTTTAAAAAGGTCAGGAAGTATAAAGTTTTGTGCATAGCTGTCTAACTTAAGCGCCCAGAAACTAGGCGACTTCCCGCAGCGCCTTATGATAAGTCATCATCGATTCGCGCAGCTCATCGTGATTCCTTTATCTTAGTTGCTTCGGTCCAGTCGCTACGTTTCTAGCAGGGCGCTTGCGCTTTTCTTATCAAGTAAATTGAAACAGCTTAATAAATGACAGTCTTATGAAAGATTGAACGGCATATTAATTACAAAAGTCATTGAAAAGAGCTTAACAAATAAAGGAGGAAAACTTTCCATGAAAAATGGTTTATTAAATGGTCTATTGATCGTACTAGCATCTGTTATTGGCTATATGGTCGCAAGTCGCTACGTAGAGGAAACAAGAGATTTTCGTTAATGTTATACATGGTTAAGATACCATCTTGCTTAGTAAATGAAAGCAGGGTGGTATTTTTTATTAAAGGAAGGGAATGAAAGTAATAAAAGTTGTTTAAAAAGTTCGGTAAAAAATTGTTTTGATCTAGGGAGCTTCGGCTAAGTATCGACACATCCTCGGACTGTATCTACGCCTTCTCCTCCGTAAAAATTTGTGTCAAACATCGAAATCACTACAACTTGTGGGAACTCGTTGGCTTGTTTCTTGGCTCTTGGAAAAGAACAGCGTGCAAAAAAGCATTATTTATGTGCATTTAGTGCATTTCTATTAAAACCGTACGCGTCGTATGGGCAATGTAGAAGACAATACATCTTGAGTTCTCTGCTCGAAACTACGCCGTCTCGATCTTTTTGCTTCTAATTCGTAGCTTTTTGAAATTGCACTAACAGCGCATATTTATCTCGTAAAGAAGATTTCTGGCAAGGATTATAGAAATTAATCGTAAACAAGTGTTTTATATCACAGCAGAAGTGTTATAAAATATATAGAATGGATAATAGTGGGGGATAGAATGTTCTTTTATATAGATAAAAAAGATTAAATCCTTTTATCGTCTCACTGGTTACACGCAACAGTATAAATATCCTGAAAACTTTCGTCTTATGATCGGACGTGATCAAGTTTTCAAAGGGAGTGATTGATAATGAGCCTATGGTTACTTTTAGTCATCGCACTTTTATTTGTTATCGCTATGGTGGTTACATTTTACGCATTTAAACAAGAAGAGCAGAAAATGAAACGGTATGAAGAAGAAGGCGATACCGTTGAAGATGAATTACGTCGTTCACACGAATATGAAGCTAATTCAGTACAGAAATATTTGCCGATTCAAATATGGCTATATGTGATTACAGCAGTTGCAACGGTAGTTATTGTTGGTTATTTCCTAATTTAAATGGTTGATGGAATACGGATGAATTATGCATGATTCCGACTCTTTATCTCATACTAATGGGAGGAGGTCGTGATCATGCATGTTGTATTTATATCATTATCGATTTTAACTATGTCTCCTTTAAGTGTATCGGAAACTTTGACTGTAAAAGACAATGGTGAACCGGTGGAAGTACTTGAGCGAGAAGATTATGCAATGCCATTGCAAGAAGGAATCTTTATAAACGATTCTAAATTGAATGTGTTGATGGAGAAGATTGATCAGGCAACATACAAAAAACCGGTAAATGCGACGATAAGTGAAAACAATAACATTATTGAAGAAAAAGCAGGAAGCCGCTTGGATAAAAAAGCTTTTAGCCGAATTATGTATCATTTTTACTATACTGGTGCCCCGAGTCATGTAGATATACCAAAGAAAACGGTATATCCTCGTATTGATAGCGAGCTTTTATCTGAAATCCATGATAAAAAAATCGGAGAGTATGAGACACATTTTAAAGAAAGTAATAGGGAACGTTCGCATAATATTGACCTATCTGCAAAAGCAATTAATAATCATGTCGTATTTCCCGGCGAAAAATTTTCCTTTAATAAGATTGTTGGAAAACGGACAGAAGAAAAAGGTTATAAAAAAGCTCCCGTAATTGTAGAAGGGGAGCTTGCCGAAGATATAGGTGGAGGGATATGTCAAGTTTCATCTACTTTGTTTAATGCAGTAAACTTAGATGGAATAGAAATTGTCGAACGTTATTCGCACAGCAGATCGGTTCCATATGTGCCACCCGGAAAGGATGCAACGGTTAGTTGGTGGGGGCCGGATTTTGTTTTTCAAAATAAGTATGACCACGCAGTATTAATCCGTGCCCATGCAAAAAACGGGAAAATGAAAATTCGCATTTATTCATCCGCTTCAGCAAAGCCTTTGGGGTAATTTATTGTGTATATTGTTTACCTTAAAAGCAAAGGTTTCAAAAAATGATGGCAAACTGCTATAACTACTTGCCGTTGAACTCTTTACATAAAACCAATAAAAAAGAAGATGGAAATTATTCCACCTTCTTTTTTATTTTCGAAAGAACAAATCATTATGCTTGTTTTTCTTTAATCCAGTTAATGAGCCCGCCCTCTAAAATAATATTTTTTTGTCGTTCGGTTAAATGATGTTCCAGTTCAATATCCTTATTTTGATCTTTGACCGTGGCAATTAAAGTATCTTTAGCAAGTAATTGATTACGTAAATCGGAAAAGTGAAGAACTTGACCTTGCTTCAAGTCATCATAGTTAGTTTCATCAACAAATCGTAATGGCAATACACCAAAGTTTATGAGGTTTTGCCAGTGAATGCGTGCGTAATCTTTACTCAGGACAGCCCGCAATCCTAAATACCTTGGTGCTAGTACAGCATGCTCCCGACTTGATCCTTGTCCATAGTTATAGCCACCAACAATTGCATGCCCGCCACTGTTTTTACTTTCTTTCGCGCGTTTAACGTAAGTAGGATCAACTCCTTCATACGTAAAATTACTGATTTCGGGAAGGTTGCTTCGGTACGGCAACACTCGTGATCCGCCCGCAAGAATTTCATCGGTGGAAATATTATCTCCTACTTTAAGCAGTACAGGTATTTGCAATTCATCGGGAAGTTCATCCATTTCAGGAATGGATACAATATTAGGTCCCTTCACCAAGGAGACTTTATTTGCTTCCTCTTTCGGTAACGGATCATCCAATAAACTGTCATCCACATTGACGGTATTTTGTTCCGTGACTTTTGGATAAGGAAAATCAAGTGTACGCGGATCTGTAATTTCCCCTGTTAAAGCAGATGCTGCTGCGATTTCCGGACTACATAAATAAACACTATCCTCTTTCGTTCCGGACCTTCCCGGAAAATTACGTGGCGTTGTTCTCAGGCTATTTCTACCTGTTGCTGGTGCTTGCCCCATCCCGATACATCCATTACAACCTGCTTGATGCAAGCGGGCACCTGCATTTAAAAGCGAGCCAATATGTGAATCCTGTACTAAACCGGAAAGGATTTGTCTAGATGATGGGTTAATATCATAAGATAATCCGTTGGCAATCTTTTTATCTTTGACAATTTCGGCAGCTATTGCAAAATCACGATATCCGGGATTTGCTGAAGACCCTACATAAGATTGGTAAATAGGTGTCCCAGCCACTTCGGTAACAGAAACAACATTTCCAGGGCTGGAAGGCTTTGCAACTAATGGCTCAAGTTCAGATAAATTAATTTCATCATGTAAGTCATAAGTGGCACCTTTATCAGCTACTAGTTCGCTCCAATCTGACACACGACCTTGCTGTTTTAAAAAGCGCTTCACTTCACCGTCTGACGGAAATACGGTTGCAGTCGCCCCCAGTTCGGCTCCCATATTTGCAATGACGTGACGGTCCATAGCACTTAGGTGATCAAGGCCGGGACCGTAATATTCGATAATTTTTCCTACCCCGCCTTTTACATCATAACGGCGCAACAATTCCAGAATAACGTCTTTTGCACTGATCCAATCCGGCAATTCCCCGACTAATTTTACACCGAAAATTTCCGGCATTGTAATATAAATCGGCTCACCGGCAATTGCCATGGCAACATCAATCCCACCAGCACCCATTGCAAGCATACCCATACATCCATTGGCGCACGTATGGCTATCGGAGCCGAGTAATGTTTTACCTGGTTTTGCTAAACGCTGCATATGGACGGGATGACTGACGCCGTTTCCGGGACGGCTGTAATAAAGTCCAAATTTGTTTGCCGCACTTTCGAGAAACAAATGATCATCCGGGTTTTTACTATCTGCCTGAATTAAATTGTGATCAACATACTGAGCAGAACACTCCGTTTTTGCATACTTGAGTCCCATTGCTTCAAGTTCAAGCATAACCATTGTCCCGGTAGCATCCTGACATAACGTTTGGTCAATTTTTAACCCAATTTCCTCACCTTTTTCCATTGATCCGGATATAAGATGGTCCTCAATTAACTTTTGTGAAACGTTAAGAGCCAATTTTATTCCTCCCTTTATTAATAAAACTTTATAACATAACATGTTCCTTTAGGTGCTTAAACTGTTCGTCTGGGATATTGCGCTTACAGGCTTCCCTGTACTTAGAATGGGTAGTCAAAGCATATTTATACTTTTTTAATTTATTTTACACCTGGCACGACATCTTTGGAGTCGGTTTCTTCTCAAAACATATGGAATGGATGCCACCAATGGATGATTTTTTTCGATTGTAAGAGTAGCCTTGCCAATATCCGACGCCGTTCCCCTATATCAAAACAAAAATAAAGTAGTATAAACAAGTTCTTGAGGAGATGTATAGATGGATAAAGGAACCGTTATTCGTACTGTTACCCTAATATTGGCACTTATTAACCAGTTTTTTGTCACGATCGGGAAATCACCATTACCGATTGATAGTGAGCTGGTCGAGCAGCTTACGGCTATGTTCTTCACAGCAACAACTTCCATTACAGCTTGGTATAAGAACAACTATGTCACGAAAACAGGTTTAAAACAGCAAAAGGTTTTGTGTGAAAATGGTTTAACGAAAGGAAAGGAAAAGAAAAAGAGATCGTCCAATTTGAATGAGTGAAACGGAGATCGAGTTAGTTGTCTTGTATACTTAATAACATAAAATTAATTCTTTCACCGTGTGGGCGGGTTTTGCATAGGCTATAGCATATTATGTGGAAAGGAAGATGCTTGTGGATTTAACGATGTCTCATTTGTTATACGGCTTGTTTACGTTAATGATCATTCTAACAATGATATTTCGTAAAGGTGTCGTATTTCCATCGTTATTAGGAACCTTTGTCATTGCATGGGTATATAAAGGTAGCTTGGTTGATGGCTTTACATCCATCTTTCAGGCGAACTTAGTTGCAGCAACAGAGCTTTTTAATATATTTCTTATCATCACATTTATGATGGCATTGCTGCATTCCTTGCGTGATATTGGTGCGGATGAAAAAATGATTCAGCCGATTCAGCGGATGATGATTAATGGACACGTTTCATTCTTTATATTAATAGGGGTTACGTATATTATTTCCTTGTTTTTTTGGCCAACACCAGCTGTACCATTAATTTGTGCGTTGCTCGTTCCAGCAGCTGTCCGTTCTGGATTGCCTATCATGGGCGCGGCGGTTGCAGTAGCTATAGCAGGACAGGGAATGGCACTATCATCGGATTATATTGTGCAAGTAGCCCCCAGTTTATCAGCAAAATCAGCGGGCGTTTCAACCATGCTTGTGGCAGATAAAGCATTGGTATTATCCCTTGCTTCCGGTGCGGTTGCCTTTTTCATTGCTTATATGCTGTACCGTAAAACCATTCGGGAAAAAAACGATCCATTAATTGAAAAAGAATTAAAAGCTTTGACATTTGATCGAGAGCCAGATAAAAAATCTCATACAAAACATCTTTCAACATGGGGAAGAGTATTCGCTGTCGTTGTGCCGATTACATTATTAGCTGTTGTTATCTATATGGTTTATACGAAGCTTCTTTCCGGCAGAATGGGAGGCTTGGAAGGCGGCGATGGAGCAGCTTTGATAGGCGGTGTAGCTGTCATTCTGTTGCTTTTATCTACAGCTGCATTTGGCAGACAGCATGCGCTTGATTACATTTCAAATCATATTACAAATGGATTTGTATTTGCGTTTAAAGCAATGGGGCCGGTTATTCCGATCGCCGGATTCTTCTTTCTTGGAAGCAGTGATTTTTCCGGAAGTATTTTAGGTATTGAAGAAGGAGCGCCGGCATTTTTATTTGATTTGGTTCAATCCACCCAGGAATTTTTGCCGCAAAGCGCAATATTGTCTGCGTTTAGTATTTTAATCATTGGCATTATTACCGGATTGGATGGATCTGGATTTTCCGGATTGCCTTTAACCGGGGCATTAGCTGCCGCGTTGGAAAATAGTGCGATCGATGCTTCAACCTTGGCGGCCATTGGACAAATGGGTTCCATCTGGACAGGTGGCGGAACGCTTGTTGCTTGGTCGTCGTTGATTGCCATTGCCGGATTTTGCGGAATATCGGTAATGGAGCTCGTGCGAAAAAATTTTTTACCGGTTATTCTAGGTTTGTTAGCAAGTACGATATTGGCGGTTGTGATTTTTTAGAGGGTGAATGAGATAAATAAAATATTTAGATCAGGCGAGAACTTTCGACCTGATCTAAAATGACTTGTTTAAAGACTTATAAAAAACCTTATACACAAAAATCAAATATTTTTGATGATAAAAGTTCAAATCTTTTTTGCAACTCTATAAAAATAAATGATCATCCCGAATTTTACTTGGTAGCATGTTATTGGATGCACTGATTGTTAAGACGTATTATTCAAAGTAGAGTAGTTAATTTAAACACCTAAGATATAACCTCACTTTCTTAAAAGGATGGTTCTTTAATGACCACCTAATTAATCTCAGTTATATAAGTGAACTTGAAAATTTTTTCAAGTTCATTTTTCCAGTTTATATGCGTATATATAATAATAAGTACATTTATTTGTGAATTCTAAATTAATAAAATATATTGACAATTTTAGAATTTTGATTTACTATACTCTTAAAAGAAACTGGTACGGACATCATGATGAAATATATTCAATGTTAACGATTACAATTTTTAGGGACAATCAAGGGGAAATTTTAACTGTCATTTTTGTTATTTCTGTTTAGACACATCAATTGGATCGACATAATCAATAGTACATTTTGCGGTATTGAACGGAAAGGAAACATCCGTAAAAAAGGGGGATTTTGTATTGAGTGCCATACTAATTACAGTGCTCATGTTTGTATGTTTATTTATTGTTTTATTTTTAGGATTGCCTGTTGCATTAGGATTGGGCGGTACTGCGGCACTGTTTTCCTTACTTTTTGCACCCAAGATTTTGATGTCTGCCCCCAGTGCTTTTTTCTCAACTCCTTGGCAGCATATAATTGTGACGGTTCCGCTATTTATTTTTATGGGAAACATCATACGATTTTCCGGAATTGCCAAAACAGCTTATGATGCAGCATATAAATTAATTGGACATCTACCCGGTGGGTTGGCAATGGGGACCGTTCAAGTATGTACGATATTTGCTGCAATAACAGGAATTACGCCACCTGCGACAATTACGATGGGACAAATCGCTTATCCGTCTATGATGAGGTATAACTATCATAGAGGGATAGCAATTGGGTCCATTGGGGCGGGCGGAGCATTAGGTGCATTAATTCCTCCGAGTATCCCATTTATTTTTTATGGGATTCTTGCGAACGAATCAATTGGAGCTTTATTTTTAGGGGGCATTGTACCAGGTTTAATGCTTGCGATTATGTATGTGTTGTACATAGGAATTAGGTGTAAGATTCAACCACATATGGGCCCAGCAATTCCGAAAGATAATCGATTTACTGTTAAAGAAAAGCTTCGTGCTGTTTTTAGTATTTGGCCTTTTATTGTACTTATTTTTCTCGTATTGGGAGTGATTTGGTTAGGTGTTGCAACTCCTTCAGAGGCGGCAGCATTTGGAGCCGGTGGGGCTTTGTTTATTAATTTGATTTATGGGAAGCTGTCTTGGAAAGTCATTAAAGATTCACTTACGGTTACTGTCAACTTGGCCGGAATGGGATTGTGGATACTCATTGGTGCAACATTTTTTGTTAATGTTTTTAGTGCTTTAGGTGGTCAAGGCGTCATTACTTCTGCGGTAACATCCATGCCCGGAGGAAAATGGGGAGTACTTATTATGATGATGTTAATTATCATTCTGTTAGGGATGGTAATGGATGATTGGGCCATTATTATGATGACGACACCTTTGTTTGTTCCTATCCTAAATGAAGTAGGTATAGATACGTTATGGTTCGGCATACTTCTTGTTGTAAATATTCAGATTGCATATTTAACACCGCCATTTGGCTTTGTACTCTTCTGGATTAAAAGTATATTGCCTAAAAACGTCAATATGGGAGATGTTTATCGCTCTGTTTTTCCGTTTATTATTCTTCAATTAATTGCATTAATATTACTTATGATTTTTCCGCAATTAGCGACATGGTTACCGACAACAATGATCACAAAATAAGTATAGTATTTACTTTTAAAAAGGGGGTGACTGCCTGAGCTCATCTGTAAGTTGCATGATGATAGTAACTGGAACTTGGGAGGATGTATTTGTAAGAATTCACTTTTTCTTTATAAACAGGAAAGGATTAAACTTTCCCGGTGTAAGTGCATCTGGCGCATTCGAGAATGAATAGCTGTAAAGCCAAGTCTTCCTAGTACGAAACAACAAAGCTGCTTGTTTAGGCAGTTGATGATCTGCCGGTATAACGTGGTCATGATTATATAAGGAGGGGGAAAATCAAATGAAAAAGTACTTATTATTTGTGGTATTTGTACTTTTAGCGAGTTTGTTGTTTATAGGATGTCAAGCAGAAGACGTTGCAGATGAATCTCAGGCAGAAGATATAGAAGAAACCGAATCCGGTGACTCGGGATCAAATGATGCGGATGGTCCACCTGATGAAGTGACGCAATGGGTCTTTCAACCGGCCTTTGATTCGGGAGACGCAGGTTGGGCAAATGGGGTAGAACCTTGGATTGAAGATGTGGTGGAAGCAACGGAAGGTTCTATTGAAATTGAATTATTACCGGCAGGGTCCATTGTAAGTGGGGATGAAGCATTTGGCGCTGCAAGTGATGGGACTATTGATGTATACGCAGGTTGGGCAACCGTATATGGAGGTATTATGCCTGAAGGAATGTTAGCCTATGGACTTGCAATGGGCGCCGATGATCATAATGAAGCATGGGAAGCTATGTGGGGCGATGATAATTACCGTATCGGAGAAATTGTGCAGGAAGCAGCCCATGACAATAACTTACATTGGGCAGGCTGGACCAGTCAGGGGCCAAACTCTATATTTACTAAATTCCCAATTAATAGTATTGAAGATTTAGATGGTAAAAAATTAAGAGCGGGAGGACCACAAGCTATATTTTTAGAAACGATGGGGGGGACCCCTGTTTCTCTTAGTGGTGATGAAATCTATACGGCAATTGATTTAGGGACAATTGAAGGAACGATGTGGGATACAGGCGGTATTAATGACATGAAGTTCCACGAAGTTATTGATTATGCCATGCTACCAGGTTGGAATCCAGCGCAACATCAAGAAATTTATATCAATTTAGATTCATGGAATGCTCTAACTGATTGGCAAAGAGAGCAAATAGAAGGCATTTTTGAATCCAATTATGTAAAAACAAGTGAAATGCATTTAGATGGGGTTGAAGAAGCTTTACAAGAACTGGATGATAGCGGTGGAGAAGTTATTACTTTAAGTGATGAAGAAGTAGAAAAAATGCGCTTAAAGGCCATTGAAGAAATTTGGCCTAAAGTTGCTGACGAGTCTGAGCGTACAGCAGAAGGAGTAAAGTTGTGGGAGCAATATCTACGTGATAAAGGAAAAATTGAATAATAGATGAAGAATAATTTTTAAACTTTTATGCATCCCTCCCGATAGCACTACGGTATTAAAACAAAGGGAGGGGACAGCATGTCTAATTCATATATTTATTAAAGTTGGAATAAGGGGGCGAATGTCTGAATGAAAGTATGGGAAACAATCGAAGTAACCATAGATAATATTAGTGAAATATTAGGGAGAATAGGTTGGTGTCTTGTTTTATATGCGATGGTATTTGGATTAACGGACGTCATTCTAAGATATATATTTAATCAGCCTTCGTTATGGATATCGGTTACTATCCAATATGCCATTGTATTATTAGCCTGTGTTTCCGGCCCATACGCCCTCCGAAATGATGCGTTTGTCAGGTTAGATGTATTCTATGAAAAATTTTCACCAAGAAAAAAAGCAATCACAAATATAATTACATTTATTTTTGCATTCCTGTATTTGTATGTTCTAATCACCAAAGGAATGGATGCGGCATTGTCATCTATTGGGAGGAAAGAAATGACACCAACCGCAGTTTCTATTCCACTTTATCACTTGAAAACAATGATTCCTATTTGTGCATTTTTCACATTACTTGTCGTGCTTAAAAATTTGGTAATCGATATACAAACATTATTCGGTATCCGCACAAATCATGATGAGTGATTCATTATCTGCTATAGTGATTTTAACACCTTTTGTATGATATTAAGTGTTTTATAATTTAGTCACTTCACAACATATTAAAAACGGAGTGCCAGTGCTTGACAATAGATTCCATATAGAAATAAATGCAATATGGATAGTGAGTGTTGAAAATTGTTTAGTTTGGTACTCCGTAAACTCCAACGATTAGACTGGTCAAAGCGATCAAGGGTTTAACAGATTGCTGTAACTTTTTAGATAGCACGCAGGGCAGATTATCCCATTTTAGGAGTCTAGCCATAAAGCGGTAAAACAAAGGTTCAAAGGTTAAAGCAAAGTAATATCGTGTCAATAATACAAAATCTTATAAAATTTAGTGCCAATTATTAATTATAGCTTTTCTAAAACTGAACAAACTGGTACGGACATCGCAATGATTCGTCAATGCCATTTGAGTTTTGATCAAGAAAACACTCGAAAGGAGAATCCAGAATGAGTACAGATACAAAAAATGAAGAATATTTATGGAATGCAGTTCGCCGTTATGATCCAAAAGCAAGCCCATTTATTGCGGAAAAAGGCGAGGGCTCGTGGTTTACAGATGTAGATGGTAACAAATATTTAGATGGTGTATCCGGATTGTGGTGTTTAAATCTCGGTCATGGTCAGAAGGAAATCATAGAAGCTGCTGCGGAACAAATGAAGGATTTAGCGTACTTTCCGCTTACATTAAGCCATGTTCCTGCATTGAACTTATCGAAAAAAATAAGTGACTTGTTGGGGGGAAGGTTTCGAACATTTTTTTCCAACAGTGGATCGGAAGCGAATGAGACAGCGTTTAAAATAGCTAGACAATACCATATTCAAACTGGAAACCCTGAAAAGTATAAAATCATTTCCAGGTATAGAGCGTATCATGGATCTACTTTAGGTGCATTAAGTGCGACTGCTCAAGCCAATAGACGGGTGAAATACGACCCTGGAGTTCCAGGATTCCTGCATGTTTATCCACCCTATAGTTACCGGTCAATTTTCGGCGGAGATAAAGAGGAGTCCGACTTAAAAGCAGCAGATATGCTCGAAGAAATGATTAATTGGGAAGGAGAGGAGTCCGTAGCTGCATTTATTATGGAACCATTCATTTCCGGTGGAGGGGTGATTATACCATCATTTAAATATTTGCAACGAGTGTCGGAGATTTGCAATAAATACAATGTCCTTTTAATTGTCGATGAAGTCGTTTCAGGATTTGGAAGAACAGGGGAAATGTTTGGTTTCATGCATTCTAAAGGGGTTCGTCCTGATATGGTAACTATGGCAAAAGGAATTACAAGCGGATATTTACCTTTAGGAGCAACAGCGGTAACAAGTGAAATTGCCGATGCCTTTAAGAAAGAAGGAAAGGATACACATTTTCGTCATGTATCCACTTTTGGTGGACACCCGGCCTCATGTGCAGTGGCATTAAAAAATATCGAAATAATTGAAAGAGAACAAATCGTAGAGCGTGTAAGTTCACTAGGTAGTCGTATTTTAAATGATTTGAAACAACTAGAGTCCCATCCTCATGTAGGGGAAGTAAGACAAATTGGATTTTTAGTAGGGTTGGAGATGGTTGCGGATAAACAGACAAAAGAACCGTTATCAGATGAATTAATGAACCAGATTTTAGCTAGTTGTAAAAAAGCAGGATTGATTATTGGGAGAAACGGCGATACAGTGCCAGGGCAAAACAATGTGATAATAATAGCTCCACCACTTGTATCAACCGAAGAAGATTTGCGTTTCATCGTGAATACCGTCAAACAATCTATTTATCAATTATAACTATTTGTAGGAGGATGTTTTATGAATACAACACAAGTTGAAAAAAACATGAAGAAGAAATTAAAAATGACACCGAGTGAAGCGATCGTTGAAACGCTCGTCCAAGAGGGTGTCAAGGACATTTATGGAATATTAGGGTCGGCCTTTATGGATATGCTTGATTTAATGCCGACAGCGGGGATTCGTTTTATTCCTGTTCGGCATGAGCAAAGTTCTGCACATATTGCAGATGCCTATACAAGGGTGTCAGGGGTAGCAGGGGTCGTTATTGGCCAAAATGGGCCAGGAGTGACGAATATGGTAACTTCCGTTGCAGCAGCAAATCACGCTCATACACCGATGGTTGTTATCTCACCTTCCGCTGGTACACCAACAATCGGTTGGGATGGTTTCCAAGAAGCTGATCAAGTTTCTGTATTTAAAGCAATAACGAAAGAAACCGTAGAGGTTACACATCCAAGCCGTGTTGCGGATACTTTAAGAACAGCATTTCGAATTGCATATGCTGAGCGAGGTCC
Source organism: Virgibacillus sp. W0181 (assembly GCF_051846915.1). Lineage (NCBI taxonomy): Bacteria > Bacillati > Bacillota > Bacilli > Caryophanales > Bacillaceae > Virgibacillus > Virgibacillus sp. W0181. The sequence continues at coordinate 33,424 of NZ_JBPYCR010000003.1, read as the reverse complement.
TGTTTTATATGACATTCCACGTGATTACTTTTATGGAGAATTAGAAGATTATATTTTACAGCCACATCAATACCGAGTGGATGCGAGAGGCACAGGTGATCCAATACAAATTGAAAAGGCGGTAAAACTACTAAAACATGCGAAAAGACCAGCCATTATTTCTGGACGTGGTGTTGTGGATTCTGACGGAATAGATGTCGTTACGAAAATCGCCGAGCATTTAACCGCTCCTGTGGCTGTTTCTTATATGCACAATGATGCCTTTCCAAATAATCATCCACTGGCAGTTGGGCCAATCGGTTACATGGGATCAAAGGCTGCAATGCATTTGATTAAGGATGCAGATGTATTACTGGCTATTGGCACAAGGTTATCAATATTTGGGACTTTACCGAGTTATGATATTGATTATTTCCCAAAAGATGCAGCAATCATTCAAATTGATATCAACCCGCGTAATATTGCGCGAACACACCCGGTAGAAGTTGGAATTATTGGGGATGCTCGAGCTGCAAGTGATGAGATTTATAAGTGCTTATCCGATATCGAAAAGAGAAAAGATGCCGCTCGTCAGGAGAAAATCTCAAAGCTAAAAACAGATTGGGAAACGGAATTGGTAGACTTGGCAATGGTAGAAGGAGATCCGATTAATCCACGTCGAGCTCTCTTGGAAGTAAGAAAAGCATTTCCGGAAAACACGATTTTCTCAACCGATATTGGTAACGTCTCTTCGACAGCGAATGCGTATTTAACATTTAATCAAAGTAGGCGTCATATTGCCGCATTAACATTTGGTAATTGTGGTTTTGCATATCCAGCAGCAATCGGAGCAAAGATTGCGGAACCTAACTCACCATCTGTTGCGATTGTTGGGGATGGAGCTTGGGGTATGAGCTTGCATGAAGTAAGTACAGCTGTGGAACAAAACATTCCCGTCATTGCGTGTGTCTTTAATAATGAATCGTGGGGGGCAGAGAAGAAAAACCAAGTAGATTACTATAACGACCGATTTGTTGGTTCCAACATTGAAGGACCTAATTTTGCAGAAGTAGCCGAATCTATGGGGGCACTTGGTTTTACAGTTGATAAAGCAGAAGATATTGGTCCGACGATTGAAAAAGCGTTAAAGGAAAATAAGCCGACTGTTATTAATATAATGGTTGACGGCACGCAACTTGCACCGCCATTCCGAAAAGATGCTCTGAAGATGCCAACACGATTTCTTGATAAATATAAACACTTAGATCATGACTCATGGAAAAATCAATAATAAATTTGGTGAATAATACATGCATGATATAATGAGCAATAAGTAAGTGTTAAAAATGATTTATGATAGAGAGACTTTGGTTCAATTAGAGTAAATATCTTATTGAGCCAAAGCTTCTTTATTTAATAAAAGGGATGGGAAAGATGGATAACACAAAGAATAGAGATGAAACACCTATTTTAATCAAATTATTCCCGGGACTGCTATTGAGTATTCTCGTTATGTTTATTGGCATTTACGGAGCGGAATGGATCGGGAATTTGTTGATTAAATTGAAACTGTTGTCTGCAGGAAGTAAAACACCCGTATCAGGTATATTTGTTGCAATTATTATTGGAATTATCTTTCGAAACGTCGTAGGTATTAAGAGTATGTTTATAAAGGGGATCCAATTTTCAGTCAAATATGCATTACGTGCTGGGATCGTATTACTTGGTCTAAGGCTAAGTTTAATCGAGGCATTAAAGCTTGGGGCACTTGGGATTCCGCTAATTGTCGCTTGTATTTCTGTTGGACTATTTATAACTTTATATTTGACAAATAAAATGAAACAATCGAATAGACTTGGAACGTTAATTGCCTGTGGTACGGGGATTTGTGGGGTGACAGCTATCATGGCGACGTCCCCTGTTATTGAAGCGAAAGAAGATGAAATCTCCTATGCTGTAGCTAACATTACTATTTTTGGTTTAACAGGAATGATGCTGTATCCATTTGTTGCTAACTTCTTTTTTGCCGATGATCCGATTAAAGCTGGGATGTTTTTAGGAACGGCCATCCATGATACGGCACAAGTTACTGGATCTGCACTAATTTATAACCAAGTGTTTGAGATGAAAAAAGTGGTTGATGTTGCAACCGTAACGAAATTAACACGTAATTTATTCATTATCGTTATCATCCCTTTTGTCTCTTATTTGTTTTATAAAAATAGTGATAAAAATGATGCGGAAGCGAAGGAAGGACAGAAAGCTTTGCCAAAGTGGTATACATTTATTCCGTTGTTCGTTATAGGTTTTCTTGGCTTATCATTTGTCCGAACAATTGGTGATATGACGTTGGAAAATATGGGAGCTGCATATGGCTTTCTACAGCAAACTGCCTGGGAAAATGTGTATTCCTATGGAAGTTCATTTGGAACAACCTACTTGTTAGGCATGGCGATGGCAGGAGTCGGCTTATCGACTGATTTTAGTAAGTTTAAAGGAATTGGCATTAAACCATTTTATATAGGGTTTATTGCAGCTGTATCAGTAGGTATTGTTAGTTTTACCCTTATTTCGTTATTCGGGAACTTTATTGTCATTTAGTTTATTAGGTGTTTGAAACAGATTTATACTTACAGTTAAAGTGCGGATATAGTCGTTTTTCGATAATAGAATAGCTTCGGCTACATGAAATGGAAAAGAGGAATATATGATGACGTTAGATAAAGAAAATCACATACCTTTGCATATACAACTTAAACATGAAATTGAAAAGCAAATAGTAGAAGGTACTCTCATGGATCAAATTCCAAGTGAACGAGAAATTATGCAGAAATATGATGTTAGTCGCAGTACAGTAAGGGAAGCAATTACATTGTTAGTTCGGGAAGGTGTTTTGGTTAAAAAGCATGGAAAAGGAACGTTTGTATCATTAAAACCAATCCAAAATTGGCTTGGTCACTTGAGCAGCACAACAGAAACCATACGGAGACTGGGAATGGAACCAGGGATACAGTTAATTGATTTTTATAAAGTGCCCCCTCCTAATTATGTAAAGAAAATAACAGGATTTAAAGAAGCATTTTATTTAAAACGACTCCGTTTGGCAAATAACATGCCGATAGGTCTTGAACAACATTATTATCCTCTATCTATAGGGGAGCCCTTAGCAGATTACGACTTAAATGAGATTACATTATATGACGTTTTAGAAAAAAGCTTAGGCATTCAATTTGCAGAAGCAAATCAAAAAATTAGTAGTTGTGCTATTTCTGAACAGGATGGAGCATATTTGCAAATTGAACCGAATACCAGTGTATTAAAAGCGGAACGGGTTATAAAGGATCCGACAGAAGACATTATTGAATATGAAGAAGCTTATTATCGTAGTGATTTATACGCTTTCGAAATTAATTTATCAAGAAAGTTTGGTTAACAGCATAAGTTTTTACGTGAATCACATATAGTAAGTGAGTATTGCAGTTCGTATCTTGCCTAATGTTTGAACTTATTAATAATTGGGAACCCTCATGGTTAGAATGTAAGAAAAAATGGAGGTTAAAATAGATGGAGAGTAGAACTGCAAAGATCGTTCAAGATTCATTAAATTCACTTTTTGATGATGCGTCATTTTTACCTGATTTATATAAGGAACAGCGAGAAAAAGCGTTTCATTCTTTAGTATCGATATTATCAACACCAAATCATGTAAATAAGTCCTATTTGCGTGTTGCGTTGGAAAACGGTAATGTCGAACGCATTCCAGCTTATCGGGTGCAGCATAACAATATTCTCGGTCCTTATAAAGGCGGAATCCGTTTCCATGAATCGGTGAATGAGGATGAAGTAGTTAATTTGTCTTCCTTGATGACGCTAAAAACCGCCCTACATAACGTTCCATTTGGTGGCGGTAAAGGTGGTGTTGTCATCAATCCGAAAGAATACAATAAAAAAGATCTTCATTCCATCTGTATCAAATATGTCCAATACTTTAGCGGAATCATTGGACCAAACAAAGATATTCCGGCACCTGATGTTGGTACGGGAGAACGGGAAATGGACTGGATGATGGGTGAATTTAAAAGTATCCATCCTGGCAGGGATTACTTGGGTAGTTTTACCGGTAAAAGTGTAGAAAATGGTGGTTCTTTAGGGAGAAGTACATCGACAGGAAAAGGTGTTTATTTTACATTTCGATATATGATCCATGATTTTGCAGAAGTGCAAAAAAGCTGGTTGAAAGATCAAAATTCAAGCAAAGCAAATACTGTTTTGAATATGTATGACCAATCATTGACATTGGCGTTTCAAGGGTTTGGAAATGTAGGGTCGGCAGCGGCATTGGATGCGTATCAGTGTAGCAAAGTAAACAATAAGGTAGTGGCTGTAAGTGACCGTAATGTAACGTTGTATAAAGAGGATGGGCTGGATATTCCTGCACTAGTTAAATTTACGGATAATAATGAAGGTGATCTGCCAAAAACGAAGGAAGAACTGAAAGAAGCTGATGTTCATGCAGAAATTCTTGAGCGTGACGAAATTTTGTATTTGGACGTAGATGCACTCTTTTTAGTTGCACTGGAAAATCAAATTCATAAAAATAATATGAAAAACGTTAAAGCAAAAATAATTGTTGAAGGAGCTAATGGGCCGATTACGAATGAAGCTGACAATTATTTTGCGGAACAGAAAAAGCTTGTAATTCCGGATATATTATCCAATGCGGGCGGTGTTATCGTTTCCTATTTTGAATGGATTCAAGGGAAGGAAACCCAATTCTTTACAGAAGATGAAGTGTTTCGCCGACTTTATAAAAAAATGCAACATACATTTGATCATGTATTTCCGGCGTTTTTTTCAAACTCACACTCATTGCGAAGAACATGCTATATTCACTCCGTGTTAAAGCTCTCAACCGTTTTGTATCGACAAGGGAAGCTGTATTAAGCAGATAGAAAGCATTGGACGACTCTTATGCAGGACGTTCAATGCCTTCCGACTGTTCTTGAACTGCATCGATAACAGAATCCATTTAAAGCTCATAAATTAGTTTATAAACAAGAACAAATGTTTGTGTTATTGGTAAATGTTGTGTATAATATAGGTGATCTAAAGGGGGAGGCAGAAAAATGCTTGTGCACAAAGCGTATAAATTTAGATTATACCCGACAAAACAACAAGCTGTCCTGATTAATAAAACGATTGGTTGCACCCGCTTTGTGTTCAATCATTTTCTCTCAAAATGGCATAAGGCATATCAAGAAATTGGGCAAGGACTGTCTTACGGGAAGTGTTCCGCCCGGCTTCCGGAATTAAAATCTGAATTCCCCTGGCTAAAAGAAGTTGACAGTATTTCACTCCAATCATCTTTAAGAAACCTCTCTGCAGCCTTCGACAACTTTCTTCGTAAAAAAGCAAACTATCCTCGCTTTAAGTCCAAGAAAAATCAACTCCAATCCTATACAACGAAGTACACCAATGACAATATCCGGATAACCGGGAATAGACTAATACTGCCTAAACTGGGTGTCGTTAAATTCGCTAAAAGCCGGGAGGTTCATGGACGTATAATAAACGCTACAATTAGGCGGAAGCCGAGTGGTAAATATTATGTGTCTATTCTTGCCGAAACAGAGGTTGAGAAATTGATCAAAAAACACTCTGCTGTTGGTATCGACCTCGGTCTAGAAAATTTTGCTATTCTGAGTACAGGTGAAACGTTTGGCAACCAGCGATTACTAAATAGGCTTGAACATAAATTAATCAAAGCACAACGTATCATGAGTAGACGAACGAAAGGTGGTGCCAACTGGCATAAAGCACGCATTAAGGTTGCATGCATCTATGAAAAGCTGACAAACGCACGCATGGATTTCCTGCATAAACTATCGTCCAACATCATTAAAAGCCACGATGTCGTTGGGCTGGAAGATTTGCAGGTTGTAAACATGCTTAAAAATCAACGTTTGGCTAAGGAAATTAGTGATGTTTCCTGGTCGACATTCAAAAACATGCTGACATATAAAGCGAAGTGGTACGGCAAACAAGTCGTGATCGTATCGAAGACCTTTCCTTCTTCTCAGCTTTGTTCCAATTGCGACTACAAGAACAAAGACGTTAAGAACCTCAGCATTCGTGAATGGACATGTTCCAAATGTGGCATCCATCATAACAGGGACGTTAATGCGGCCAGGAATATTGAAAAAGAAGCGAAAAGATTAAACACAACCGCAGGGACTGCGGGGCTAGCCTAATTAAAACTGACCATAAGGTCGGTGTTCTTAGGAACCCCCCACTTCAAACAATCCGTAGAATGTTAAGTGGCGGGTCGTTCAAGTTCCGCTCTTCTATCATGATATAGTTAATGAAGAAGAGCTTGAACAGTTCAGCAGTTATTTTGAAATAAGCGGAAATTGATGCCTATCGAAACTTCTATACCATAGGGATTATAATGCTTTGAAAGGATGTATGAAATGAAAGCGTTTGTTTTAGAAAATGGAATATTAAGTGTAAATGAAATGCCTGAACCGGAAGCGAGAAAAGGAGAAGTAGTTATTGCGCTTCGAGTTGCCGGTTTAAATCGACGTGATTTATATATTACGAATCGTCACGGTGTGAAAGAAGAGCCATTAATTTTGGGTTCCGACGGGGCAGGAATCGTTGAATCTGTTGGGGAAGATGTGCAAAAGGTAAAGCCGGGGGATGAAGTGATTATTAACCCTGCACTGCGCTGGTATGATAATAGTGCGTTCCCTCCGGAAGGGTTTGACATATTAGGAATGCCTGATCACGGAACATTAGCGGATAAAATCGTTATTAGTGCGGAACAAGTGGAAAAAAAGCCGTCACATTTATCATGGGAAGAGTCAGGAGTATTAGCGCTTGCAGCTTTGACAGGTTACCGGGCTATGTTTACGAAAGGTCATCTAAAAAAAGGAGAAACCGTATTTATCCCAGGTGCGGGAAGCGGCGTTGCGACATATCTAATTTCTTTTGCCAAAAGTGTTGGGGCGAGAGTAATTGTGACATCGAGAAGTGAGAAAAAAAGAGAAGAAGCATTGAAACTTGGAGCGGCTAAGGCAATCGATACTAACTCTGATTGGCCTGAGGAATTGGAAAAGGAAACGATTGATCTTGTCATTGACAGTGTTGGACGGGCCACTTTTAACAGGTCATTGGAAATAGTGAAAAAAGGAGGGCGCGTAGTCATTTTCGGTGCGACAACAGGAGACACGGTCGATTTGAATTTGCGGAACTTTTTCTATAGCCAATATCACTTGTTCGGTTCAACTATGGGCAGCAGGGAAGAATTGAAAGAATTGCTAGCCTTTATGGAAGAGCACAATATCCATCCGGTTGTAGACCGTACGTTTACATTGGATGAGACACAAGCAGCCTTTGATTATCTAGAGCCGAACAAGCAGTTTGGAAAAATTGCGATTCGAATAAGCGAATAAATACTTAATAGCCGGAGTACATGTTGCTCCGGTTTTCTTTATGTAAAGAGAGTATAACGATTGATCTAATTAAATTTGATCACACGTCCCCATATACGGATATATCACATCAAATACGGATATGCGCCCTTCTCTGATAACTTGTTAACCTAAGGCCTTATTCTTGTTTCTTCCATGGCGGGTCTCCATATTTATGAAGGCGTTGATTGATTTTGTAAACAACATAAGGTATAGCGAAAGCAAGTGCTGTACATATGATATTTATAATGCTTAAACTATCCTTCACTGCATCCCACATAACAATCACTCATTTCGACCTTCTATTTGTATAGTATTTCCGACGGAAGGAATGTTTGTTTCAACTTCCAAATTCAAATCTACTTGCGAAAAATAATTAGCCCCATGCTCCCAATCGTCTTTTATTTTTTTCCATACGTCCGGGTGACGTGATTGCAAAGCGTAGTTCAACTGGAATATATCTGCATTGAAGTCATCTTGCGCCTTTATGAAAATATCCTTAACAAGCTTTTCAATATGGTCAGAAAATGTATCCTCTATTTTTTGTAAGGCTTTTTTTGATTGTAGGTTTTCTATGCCTAAAATCTCTTTTATAATTACTCTAACATCAATTTGAATGGTCGCTTTTATTTGCTGTACGTCTGTTGGATCGATCGTTACTTTGCTACGTATTTTTTTTATTTCACCTGTTATTACTTTTCCATTGGAATTCACTTCTAATATAGCACCTTTGCTTTCAGTCAGAACGAAGTTGAGCCCAATCATTTCCTTATCAGTTAGTGTTCCGACCATTTGATCTTTATATCCATGAAACACACCCCCACCATTATATTTAATTCGACTTTCCATAGGAGTTATCATTGGTAAAACATAACTTGATTTTCTTATCAAATGTTCATTTACATCGCCTATAATTTTCGGTGTTAGTAAACCTGCTCTATCAGCGGATGCCTTTAATAGTGATTCGATAAAGATAGCAGGCATTTTTTGCGCTTTTGGATGTGATTCGAGTAGTGGCTTCGCTTCCTCGGCTATAACTACATAAATCCCCCTGCGCATTTCCGGGTCACGTATATAAGTATCAAGAATGCTGGAAAACAAGTGTGGAGTTTGAGCAATTTTCTCAGAAATAATAATAATTTTTAAGTGCTCATAAAATAAAAACTTATCTGTTCGTTCGAACATTTCTTGGTCAATTTGAAACAAACTTTTTCCTTCTGCTGTAATATTCATGAAAGGATCTTCATCGGTACCCCCTTGGGTTGGCGCTGATGGGACGTTGCGCGGGATGACAAATTGATTAGTCATTGACAATATCGGTTCCTTTGTTGTTTGCTCTTCCATATCAATTGCCGTGCCAATGACAAAACCACGGTCTTCGATCGACGCGGAATCCCAACACCCGGTTAATGTGAATAAACTGCATAAACTGAAAAACATAAAACCGATTTTACCCACTCCGAAACACTCCTTTTATCCAAGCGGTGATGAATAACAAGGAAATGACCGAAATTGTAAAAGGAATGATAAACATAATCATGTAGGTTGCTAAATTTTTGACTTGGAGATAATTTTGCGGCAACATGCTCAAATAATAAACAATGGGTGCTAACAAAAATAAAATCTTAATTTTCTTCACCTGTTTAAATATCGACTGAATGAGTAAAACAGCTGAATCAAGGGAGATGGTCGTTGTATTAAAAATAGCCATCGTCCAAATGACAAAAAAAACCGATTCAATCCGCTCGAATATGCCTCCTGGAAACTCGACCCGCTTTGCCAGACTTATTGTCGGATGTAATAAGTTTGAAGTCGTATAGTTGCCAAAAACACCAATGGTAACTAAAAATATGACTGTATAAAGAATAACTGGGACAGCTATTCCATAAAGTGTTACTTTTGGTACTTGTATAGGTTTATTTACGATTAATACATAAAATAATACAATGCCAAATCCAACATAACCACCGACACTGTATCCGGTTGCTTGAACATATTCTTTCATACTTGTTTGAAAGAGTGGAAAAAAATTGTTCAGTTCAATCCAATGGATATTAAATAATATGATGATGGTAATGACAACAAGAATGATCGGCAAAAACAAAATATTTAACCGAAACACGCCCGCTCGAGACCCGGAAACGGCATAGACAACAATAAGAATTAAAGTAAGAGCAAGGACTTCAACCGGTGTCTTACTGAATAAATATTCTTTTAAAATATCGGAAAAGGAACGGACGACATATGCTGAAATGGTAATTGCGATCATTATATATGTAACAGTGAAAACGAAAGCGACGGGTTTCGTAACAAGTGAACTTGAGTAAGAAAAAAAGCTCTGATCGTGAAACGTACTCGCCAATTTAGCACCTAACCAGGAAAAGAATCCAATAATGAGTCCGCCGATAATGATTGCGATCCAACCGTCAGATCCGGAAGTTACCTGTGCCACTTGATATGGTAAAGAAAGGATTGTAACACCGATTATGATGGAAGGAAGAGCAAGCATGAACTCTCTTTCACTAATCGTTTCATCACTATACTTAAACGGGTTCATGATTAATTCCTCCTCCTTTTCCGTAAACGATTAGGATCTTCAGTCTTCAAATAAACTGGTCGTTTTTTAATGGTTGGTATCGGTGAACGGATGATAAGATCCTTCCAGTCAACAGCTATAAATGGAGCAAAAGGAACGGAATAAGGAATTCCGAAGCTTTTTAAGTTAACGAAATGGATGTTAATCATAATATAAACAAGAATGATCCCATACAACCCTAGAACACCTGCTGCAAAAATAAAACCGAATCGCACGATCCGAAAGGAAATGGCCACACTGTAAGAAGGAACAGCAAAGGTTGCTATTGCTGTTAATGCAACGACGATAACCATAATCGGACTAACAATCCCAGCTTGAACAGCAGCTTCGCCGATGACAAGACCGCCAACAATACCAATCGTCTGTCCTATAGTTTGCGGCAGGCGAGCTCCTGCCTCTTGTAATAATTCCATAGTGATTACCATTAATACTGCTTCTATTGCAGCAGGAAAAGGAACGCCTTCTCTTGATGCTGCAATGGAAAAAGCTAAGTCAGAAGGAATCATACCGGGATGATAAGAAATTAATGCAATATATAATGACGGTAAAAAGATGGAGATGAAGGCACCTAAATAGCGAATAACTCGCAATAGGCTGCCGATCGTCCAGCGCTCATAGTAATCCTCTGGTGATTGCAGTGCATTTCCAAAGTTGATTGGCAGAATTAATACAACTGGAGTACCATCTAAAAAAACACCAACTTTTCCCTGCATCATTGCTGCAATTACTTTATCGGGTCGTTCGGTATTTAACATTTGTGGAAAAGGGGATAAGAAGCTATCTTCAATCCATTCTTCAATATACCCTGTATCCGCGGCACCATCTATGTCTATCGTTTTCAAGCGCCTATTGACTTCTTTGACCAGATCTGGATGAACAATGCCATCAATATATGCGACAACAAGATTCTTTTTGCTGCGGCGCCCTGTTTTATACGCCTGTAACCGTAAATTGGGCTCGGCAATATTTCTACGAATGATTGCCAAATTAGTACCTAAATTTTCAATAAAACCTTCCCGAGGACCACGAATGAGTGTTTCTGACACCGGCTCTTCAATACCGCGATATTCCCCTCCTTTTGTTTCGATAAGGATCGCTTGGTTTATCCCGTCTAAATAAAAAATTGTATGGCCGGTTAATAGTGCAAGGGAGACATCATCCATTGACTTTCCCTTTTCGATATGATTGATTGAGAGCTTCTCATTGAATATATAATCAAATAGTTTTTTCGGACCACCTAGTTGAGATTTGTTTTCATCAGTTTTTTGTAGCTTGGCCAAAACATTATTTTGTATTGTGTCGGTGTTGACAATACCATCGATGTAAATGACTGCACACCTATGTTCAGCTTCTCCAATTATTAAATCCCGAATGACTAGATCATCGGGATGGTCAAGCATGTTTTTTATATTCGTTATGTTATCTTCAAGTTTATCGAATAATTGTAATGCAAAATCTTCATTCTTATTTTGCTTTGACTTTTGTATTTTCCTTCTGAATTTAGAGCGCACGCCATCCACCTCACCGCTTACTTTTTCCCATGCATAAGATTTCTATTCAAGTATATTTAAATAAACTGTATAAAAAAGGGATAAGTAGGATAAATTATTCGAGAATTTACTGTGGAAAGGGAGATTTGCAATGGATCATCAAGAAGATAAGGATTCTATTCCTTTAACTGCAGCCGAAATAACTAACCTTTGGAATATGTTTCAATATGAAACGCTCGCGTTATGTGGCATGAAGTATTTTTCAAACCATGTTGAAGATGAACAAGTTCAACAAGTGTTGGAGAAAGGAATGCAATTGTCGAAAAAAAGAAAGACAATTGTTGTGAAGTTTTTTGAAGAAGCAAACTATCCGATACCCCAGGGTTTTACAGAACACGATGTTAACTTGAATGCTCCGCGGATTTTTTCGGATCAACTCTACTTACATTATCTATTGAGTGTAACCGAACTTGAATACGTCAACTATGGAGCGGCTGTTGTCAATGCAGTAAGAACGGATGTTATCGAAGTTTTTGCAAACACACTAATGGAGTCGCAAAACTTGCACATCCGTTTAAAAGAGTTAATGAAAGAAAAAGGGTTGTTAATTCGAACTCCATCCATTCCCGCACCGAATCAAATTGATTTTGTGGAAAAAGAGAGTTTTTTAAAGGGATGGTTAGGAGAGCAGCGACCATTAATCGGTTCCGAAATTACGGAACTAGTTTATAATGCGAAACGTAATGCACTGGGAGAAGCAGTCATCACAGCATTTAGTCAAGTTGCACAATCAAAAGAAGTACGCCGCTATTTTGAAAAGGGGCGTGATATAGCGAGAAAGCATGTGGGTGTATTTACATCAATCTTAAATGAAAGCTATTTAGGAAATGCAGTTGTTCCTCTTTCTTCGGAAGTAACTGATTCTACTGAAGCACCTTTTTCTGATAAGTTAATGTTGACTTTTATTTCGACGCTTATTGGTTCAGGTATTGGTAGTTATGGGAAGTCTATATCAACTAGTCCAAGACGAGATATCGCAGCTCAATATACCCGGTTAATGGCTGAAATTGCCAAGTATGCAGAAGATGGAATTGAACTTCTCATTGAAAATGAGTGGATGGAACAACCACCAATTGCTGCTGACCGTAAAGGATTGGCTAAATAGTAATTGGATAAGACAATAAAAGAAAGAAAATGGGAAGTGCTACTTTGGAGTATCGCGCTACCGGGGTTTGGGCAGTTATTGAATCGAAAATATGTTAAAGGAATTATATTGATTGGATTGGAATTTGTTACGAATGTAATGGGAAGGTTGAATCAAGTTATTATATACAGTTTTCACGGGGAGATTGAACAAGCAATTGCATCCACGAATTATCAATGGGTGATGTTTTATCCGTGCTTATATTTTTTTGCTATCTGGGATGCTTATCAAGATGCGGGTGGTGGTAGAGGAGCATATGCTTATTTGCCGCTTGCAATTACCGCTTTTTTAACAACGGTAGCAGTTGTCTTTTCATCTGTATTTGAAGTGAACGGGTATTTAATTGGTCCGATATGGCTTCCAATTATTGCGACGCCATTGGCATTGTTTATCGGTTGGATCATTAAAATAATCATTGTAAAAATGATCCGAAAATAAAAATAGCCCATTCAGCTAATGATGGACTATTTTTATTTTAAATAAGGAGAAACGGTATCGATTGCTTGCTGCAGTTTTTGGCTGTTTCTTTCATACATTTGTTTGGATTGTTCATTATTTGTTTCAAGTGCAAAAAGTTCCAGATCAGCTTGGCATTTTTTTAATGTAGCGAGGAGTAGTGGCTTTTCTATGGGACTTGGAACCGCAATTTTGTCATCATACAGATCCACGGTTAATTGCCCGTCATTGTCTGCTTGAGCTAAAAAAACATTTTCAATGCTCACGTTTAATTTTTCCAATTCGGTTTCTAGCCAATTCTGGTTTAAAGATAAGTTTGCCAATGATTCCAACTGAATTTTTCCATCCATAATGACAGTTTGCGGTTCTTTTTCGGGGGCTAATGTAATACCAAGGTCTTTTGCAGTTAGTGCCTGGTTTTCTTTTTTTGGAAGTACACTTAACGTTCCGGACGGCTCAAGAACGGCAAATTCCACATTTGCTGCATGAAAAACATCATTGTCGCGTAAGTGTTGCAGTAAATCGTCCGTGGAAAATCCTTCTTTTTTTAAATTGTCTTCCATAATTTTTCCATCTTGAATAAAAACAGTACTTTTTCCTTGAGTAAAGTCGCGAAATGTTTTACTTTTTAAAGCGATGAATTCTACTGCGTAAGGAATAATAAACCAAACGAACATAGCGATTAACCCATATAGAATATTGGAATCCAAATCAAAAGAATGAATTGCTACAATACCACCCAATACAATACCGGTAATATATTCAAAAATACTTAATTGTGAAATCTGTTTTTTACCAAGCCACTTTGTCAGGAAAAACAAAACAATGAGCAATGTAGTTGATCGAAGAATGATCATAGTCCAATCAGGCATACGTCATTTCCTTTCTGTGTTAATCTGGGTTGTATTCGGTCACGCTGGAAGCTGCCTCGTTCCCGAAAAGTAGCATATGGATTGTTTTCGGTTACGCAGGGAGTCGCCTTGTTCCCGAAAAGCAGCATATGAATAGTTTTCGGTCACGCTGGAAGCTGCCTCGTTCTCGAAAATCAGCATATGGGTCGTTTTCGGTCACGTTGGGAGCTGCCTCGTTCCCGCAAAGTAGCATATGGTTCGTTTTCGGTCACACTGGAAGCTGCCTCGTCCCCGAAAAGTAGCATATGGGTTGTATTCGGTCACGCTGGAAGCTGCCTCGTTCCCGAACAGTAGCATATGGATTGTTTTCGGTCACGCTGGAAGCTGCCTCGTGCCTGAAAAGTAGCATATGGGTCATTTTCGGTCACGTTGGGAGCTTGGAACAAGTGTACATGTTGACATTTATGGTTAAACGGGTGACCGGTACTTTTTTATTTATATTGTGGCTCTTCATTTGTAAGATAAATGACTTGCTGCTCGAGCTCTTGCCTGGCTTCGTTGACTAATGTGGCAGCCTGCTCGAAGGCTTGCCTTGATTCATTGTTTTCTGTTTTATTTTGTAATTGCTGTAATGTTGCTTCTGCACTTTTTATAGATGCGAAGCAACTTTTTACTTGTGAGCCAACTGTCATAAGCAATTCTCCTTTTTAGCCTTTGGGTTTAAACAAAATAGCACCGATCACGCCGAAAATAATTGCAGAAGAGATGCCGGCACTCGTTACTTCAAATATTCCGGTAACTACTCCAATGATTCCATGTTCCTCTGCTTCAGCCATTGCTCCATGCACTAATGAATTTCCAAAGCTCGTTATTGGAACAGTAGCACCTGCGCCAGCAAAATTTATTAACGGCTCATACAAGCCGAAACCATCCAGTACAGCACCGAGTACAACGAGTGTTGTTAATGTATGGGCAGGGGTAAGCTTAAACACATCGAACATGATTTGACCGATGACACAAATGATTCCACCTACAATAAATGCCCAAAGAAAAATCATGATGCATCACCAGATTCAATTGATACGGCGTGTGCAATACAAGGAATGGAATCTTTTTGTTGAATGCTCATCGGTGAGTGAAGGGAACCGGTAGCTACAACGAGAATACGTTGAAGTGCTCCTTGTTTTAATAATTGTAAAAAATGTCCATATGTCACGACCGCAGAACAAGCTGATCCACTTGCTCCGGCTTGTACCGGTTGTCCTTCACGGTAAATTGTCAAGCCGCAATCAACCAATTGCTCCTCTGTAATGGGGACTCCATTTTTGTTGAGTAAATCCAATGAAACATCTCGGCCAATTTTTGCAAGATCACCAGTTATAATTAAATCGTAATAAGAAGGGTCGACATTTCGTTCTCGCAAATGCGTTGTAATTGTGTCGGCTGCAGCGGGCGCCATTGCCCCACCCATATTAAATGGATCGGTGATGCCCATATCGATCACTTTACCAATTGTTGCTGATGTGATTCGCGGTCCACTTCCTTCTTTGGCTACAAGTGCACAGCCAGCGCCAGTAACGGTCCATTGGGCGGTAGGCGGTTTTTGACCTCCGTATTCAGTAGGGTATCTGTATTGTCTTTCCGCAGCGGAATTATGGCTCGCGCTTCCTGTTAAAATATAATTAGCGCCATTTCCATTGATTAAAAATGCGGCAAGCGCCAGCCCTTCCATTGACGTTGCACAGGCGCTAAATAATCCTAAATAAGGGATGCCCATTGTCTTTGCTGCGAAATTGGAAGGTGTAATTTGATTGATTAAATCACCTGCAATAAAAAATTCGACCTGCTCTTTTTGTATAGAACTTTTTTTCACTGCTATTTGACTCGCTTCCTCCATCATAACTCGATGGGCTTTTTCAAACGAGCTTTGGTTTAACCACGTATCATCATGAAGGATATCAAAGGCTTCCGGAATATTTCCCTTCGCTTCAAAAGGGCCACCGACTGTACCTGTGGAAATAATAACGGGTTTCTGATCAAAGATCCATGTTCGATGTCCAACTAACATTACAATCCCCCCCATTTAATAAGAATTGTTTTAATAAGCGCAATGATAAAAGCTGAAAATACCCCATAAACGATAACCGGGCCGGCTAATTTCAGCATATTGCTGCCTACACCTTGAACGAAGCCTTCTGTTTTATATTCAATGGCAGACGAAATCACTGCATTAGCGAAACCTGTTACAGGTACAGCAGTCCCGGCTCCGGAAAACTGTCCTAAATGATCATACATTCCAAAACCAGTAAGAAGCATTGTAATAAAAATTAATGTCGCTACCGTTGGGTTGCCGGCTGTTTCTTCAGTGAAGTTAAAAAAATAAATATAACCCGTCGCTATAATCTGACCAAAGAAACAAATAAAACCACCTACGAAGAATGCTTTCAAACAATTTTTTAATAACGGACGTTTTGTTTCTCTTTCTTTTTGTAACTTTTGATAAGCTTGCACATCAGGGGGCAAGTTTTTTTTCTTTTGATCTGCCATGGCTAGTCACCATTTCCTTACGTATGTTCTTTTGATAATTTAATTAGATCTTTTAACTTTTTCTTTAATTGTTTGGTAGAAAGTGAATGATCCGCAATTCTTTTTTCTAATTTTTCCAATTCAATAATCATTTTTTTATCCGTAGTTAATAGGACACTCAGATCGGGGAATGCTTTTTTTACTTTTTTGTGTAAGCTTTTTTCTAGTTGATCCAATGAAAACCGTTCATGGTGTTCAACTTCTAGTGCAATCATCAAATCGTCCTCTGTATTTACTGCTTTAATGGATGTAACTTCCTCATAATTGCTAAGCATTTCTTTTGCTTGATTGGAAGGACCTTGATCTGTTATAACAGTTGTTGATAACTTTTTCACTTCAACTTCTTCTTTTTCTTCTTGTGAAGAATCAAGTGTAGGCTCATTTTGGCATGCACTCAGTACCAATAGGATAAAGCAAGTGGCCAGTATTTTTTGTACGTACATAGTGTTCACCCATTTCCGTCATGAACGGCACATGCCCACTGGCTGTACCATGTATGGCATGTACCTAGTGTTAACGATCAACCTAAAGAAAGGTTACATTTGTTTGTACTGTGGTTCTTCTTGTTCAATTTCATTCAATCGTGGTTGAACGCTCTGTAAAACAGCGTTTGTTTGTTCTGCTGCATTTGTATATAGTTGTTTCGCTTGTTTATTTTCGGTTTCCAAAGCAAACTGTTCAAAACTTGCCTGTACACTTTTTAATCCGGCAACAGCTTGCTTTACTTGACTTCCTACTGTCATAACGAATTCTCCTCCTTAATATTTCTCCTTATATATTTGTGTTATTTTCAGCGAAATATACTTGTGACGCGTTTTCCTCTTTATGGAAATGAAGGTGACAGGTGCAATTGTGACCATAAAAAAACAGCACGCTGTATAAAAAACAGGTGCTGCAACTTTGTATTGTTGTTTAGTGCTTGTTCAACTTTTTATCTTTTATAAATTGATTTACATCCATCCGTATATTTTTACTGTATTTCCGTTTCATTTGATTTGTCCACGTGTCCATTCGTTTATTTTCTGAACGGCCTCGATAATATTCAATTATTTCATTGTCAAAGGCTTCAATAATCGCTTGTTGTCTGTTTAGATTATTATCATATTGGTTTTCGTGATAAACAGCCTCCAATGGAAGGCGAGGCTTTTTTTCTGATTGTTTGGCAGGGTAACCAACGGCAAGACCGAATAACGGAACGACATAATCGGGAAGGTCTAAAATATCATTCGTTTCTCTTATGTTATTCCGTAAACTGCCGAGATAGCAAATGCCTAACCCCATGGACTCTGCAGCGAGTACTGCATTTTGGGCAGCCAAAGAAGCGTCAATCGTCGCTACAATAAATTGCTCGGTACTTTGCAACCCGGTTTTAACAGTGGAATCTTTATCTGTTTGTTCATACACTCGATGTAAATCAGCACAGAAAACAAATAAATGCCCATTTGCTTTAACATAAGGTTGCCCCGAAATTGCCATCAGCTTATCCTTTTTATCTTCATCTGTAATACCAATAATTGTATATGCCATTACAAAGCTGGAAGTAGCTGCCCGTTGAGCGGCACGGATCATCGTATGTATTTGTTCGGTCGTTAGTTTTTCATCGGTAAATTTACGGATGGATCGGTGGTTCATGATCGTTTCGATTGTTTCATTCATTATATTTCCCTCCTGGATTATTATAAAGTGACTCGATGTTCAGTGTTATTTTAGTCATGCTTGCAGAATGCAGTTGCTATTTTTGATTGCACATATACCGTATATCATACAATATTTCCAGAAAGGTTGCAGTCGAGAAGGGTCGGAAGCATACCGGGTTTTGCGGTTGAAAAGATCCCATACAAAAAGCACCACAACGTTGTGATGCTTTTTGTATGGGAAAGGGAATCCGATCTTTTAAAACATTGGGAATACGTAATTAATTAAAAACCACAATATTCCAAAGAAAATAATTAGATATGTCACATATTTAATGATTGCGACTCCTACTTTACTGGAGTCTGATTTTTTTTCTTTATGTTTAACTTCTACATCTTTATCTTGTTCCATACTAAGACCTCCCTGTTTATTGGGCTTATTTTAATTCCAGTGAAAAAATTGATAGCAGGTCACGTATATGTTTTATACCCATTTCATCTTTGTAGAAAACATTCATATTCGAATAGTTGGCATCAATTGGCAGAGGGATGATATCAATTAGCCGATATTTTTGTTAAACTGAATGTATAAACAATTTAACGAATTTATTTCCAAATTTATTATAGAGAAACGAGAAGGGGTCGATATCCTTTGGTGGAAATTAGAAATCCGATAAATGTAGCAGAAGCAGTGGACCGTGTTATGCGTTATAAACAAACCGGAAAAAAAGAGACGGTTTCGTTTCATGATTGTGATCACCGCTGGTTGGCAGAGCCAATTGTTGCAACGGATCATGTGCCCTCCTTTGATAAATCGCCTTACGATGGATTTGCTTTTCGTTCGGCCGATACAACAGAAGCCTCGACTGATCAACCTGCTTCATTCGAAATTATTGAACATATAGGTGCAGGTGAAGTGGCAGCAAAAGCCATTGGGCCTGGGCAGGCGACACGTATTATGACCGGCGCACAAATTCCGAAAGGGGCAGATTGTGTAGCTATGTTCGAAGAATGCCATGATTTTATAGAAAACAATACAGCTTTTATGACGATCGATCATCCAATGGAAAAAGGACAAAATATTATTCAGGAAGGATCGGAAGTAAAGAAGGGAACCGTACTTATAAAAGAGGGAACCCCGGTCAATCCTGGTGTCAAGGCACTGCTGGCAACGTTTGGTTACAGTGAAGTAAAAGTTGCCAAGAAGCCGGTGGTTGGCGTCATCGCAACAGGTACAGAACTTTTGGACGTTGATGAGCCACTAGAACCGGGGAAAATTCGCAATTCCAATGCGTATACGATTTGCTCGCAAGTAGAACGGGCAGGAGGAATATCTAAATATTACGGCAAATTGGCAGACGAACTTGAGCCTAGCTATTCTTTAATGAAACAGGCACTTGCAGAAGTGGATATTTTAATAACGACAGGCGGAGTGTCGGTCGGAGACTTTGATTTAATGCCGGTAATTTATGAAAAGTTAGGAGCAAATGTCCTTTTTAATAAAGTGAAAATGCGTCCGGGGAGTGTAACGACAGTTGCCGCTCTTGAGGACAAACTTTTATATGGTTTATCAGGGAACCCATCAGCATGTTATGTAGGGTTTGAGTTATTTACCCGACCAATTATCCGCCATTCTTTGTTCAGTTCCAAGCCATTCTTGAAACGCATTCAGGCAACAATGGCAGATGAATTGCCGAAAGCTAACCCATTTAGCCGATTTGTACGCAGTTATGTTACGTATGAAGATGGAAAGGTATTTGCAAATCTGGCGGGGATTGATAAATCTAATATCGTTACATCATTAGCACATACGACAGCACTGATGGTATTGCCCGGAGGAACGAGCGGCTATGAAAAAGGGGATACTGTTGATGTTCTTTTGCTTGAACAGTCAGAAGGCCAAGCTGCATTTTCTTAAGGAAGGATGGTAAATATATGATTAACGTAAAGACTCCTGCAAAAGACCATTTTGGCAGATTATTAAAAGATTTGCGCATATCGGTCATTGATCAATGCAATCTTCGGTGCACGTACTGTATGCCGAAAGAAATATTTGGACCTGATTATACCTTTTTGCCACCGAATGAATTACTAAGTTTTGAAGAAATAGAACGGTTAGCAACACAATTTGCCCAACTTGGTGTAAATAAAATCCGTCTTACTGGCGGAGAGCCGTTAATGCGAAAAAACCTCGATGAATTAATTGCTAAATTAACAAAAATTGATGGAATTAATGACATTGCCTTAACGACAAATGCGATATTTTTGCCACGGGATGCAAAAAAATTAAAAACGGCCGGTCTCGAACGGGTGAATATTAGTCTGGATGCAATTGAAGATGACGTATTTAAAGAAATTAACGGAAGAGGCGTCGGTACGCTTCCTGTCCTGAAAGGCATTGAAGCCGCCCAAGCAGCCGGGCTCGGGATAAAAGTGAATATGGTTGTAAAAAAAGGGATGAATGAGAGCCAGATTCTACCAATGGCCCGTCATTTTAAAGGATCAGGCGTTGTTTTGCGTTTTATTGAATTTATGGACGTAGGTAACCACAATGCTTGGGATTTAAAAAATGTAGTATCCAAAAAGGAAATCATAAACATTATTAATGAAGAAATGCCACTCGAAGCAGCCGAAGAAAATTATTATGGGGAAGTAGCATCCAGGTATACGTATAAAGATGGTGGGGGAGAGATCGGTGTTATTTCTTCCGTAACCGATTCTTTTTGCGATACGTGCACAAGAATCCGCCTATCTGCTGACGGTAAATTATATACGTGCCTGTTTGCTTCAGATGGCTTTGAAATAAAAGAAAAACTGCGCAACGGCTTAACTGATGAAGGCTTACAATCGGAGTTAGCTGCTTTATGGGGACGCAGAAAAGATCGTTATTCCGACGAACGGGGCATGAAAAAACATGCAGATCGGAAAAAGATTGAAATGTCCTATATTGGTGGATAATTGGTTGATTGTATTTGAGAAATGGATGGGGTGTGAAGAAGTGAAGACATTTAAATTAAAGGGTCTTGAAATAGTCGAGAATAAGGAAGAAGAAGTAATCCAAACAACAGTACCTTTGGTTGATGGTCTTGTTATTAACCGTGAAGACAGTGGCGGCTGGTTAATCGAAGCTTATCTTGAACAGTCACAGAGAGCATTTTTACAGGAATTAAAAGATAATAAAAATGAAATTATGATTCAGGTGAAAATAACAAAAGAATCAAATGACCCGGCATTTTTCATAACGTCCATTATCGGTATAAACGAAATCGATGAAAACCGAATCAATGCACTTTTTCAAGGGGATGTCGTCGATGTCCGGAAAAGTAAAATAGAAGAAATGCTCCAAACAATCATTGAGGAAGGGTACCAAGGTGCTTCGTTGTTGAAAAAGTTTAAGGAATTGATTTAATTTAAAGCGTACTATTATAATAATGAAAGTAAAACAAGCAGGATATTTTATGAATAATCCAGCTTGTTTTATTTTTTGTTTTTATCTGAAAATAAAATAAATTATGTCTTGACAAAACATTGGTTGTAATAATATACTTGGTTTACTAACAAAACATGGTTTCATATACAAAACTCATTTATGGAAGGAGGGAATAATTTGGGGAGATATAATGTGCCTGCATTAGAAAGAGCAATAAATATATTGGATTTAATTAGTAATTCGAAAGAAAGATATTCGGTAACAGAGATTTGTTCGAAATTAGATCTTCCCAAGGCAACTGTTTTTACAACGATGAGTACGTTGGAGCATTACAATCTTGTTCAAAAAGATCAAGTAGGGAAATTTCAAATTGGTCCTAAAATGTTCCAGCTAGGTATGAACTATACATCAAACAACAGTATAGTAGATTTGGCTAAACCGTATATGAAAAAGCTCATGGAAAAAACAGGTTTTACCGTTCATTTAGGAGTTCTTCATGAAGATCACATTATGTATATAGCCAAAGAAGAACCAGATAATTTCATCAAGTTTTCAACGTATCCAGGATTGAAAACAGAAGTACATTTATCAGGCTTGGGTAAAGCTATTTCTGCTTTTCTTGGTGAAGAGGAACTTGATCAAATTATAAAAAATGTTGGCTTAAAAGGTGTAACATCTAAGACAATTACATCAGCTAAACAATTTAAAGATTCTTTAGAAGTTGTTCGAAAAGACGGCTTTGCAATTGAGGATGAAGAAGGTGAGATTGGTGTGAGATGTGTTGCAGCACCAATCATTAATACACGGTACATTACACCAACCGCAATTAGCATCACTGCCCATTCTTCGCAACTATTGAACGATCAATTTGCTGAAATGGGGGAACTTGTGCGATACACAGCGCAGGAAATAGCAAGAAATATATAAGGTTCAAAAATTGTCATACTGCGACAAACTAGGAGGAAAAAGGATGTTCAAAATTTCAAATAAGAAGAGTATGGAGCTGTATGAAGAAGCAAATAAACATGCACCCGGTGGTGTTCATACTTCCATTCGGAATGTAGAACCACATCTCGTTTTTACGAAAGCAGAAGGGGCTTATATATATGATGCGGACGGAAATAAATATCTCGACTTTCAAGCTGCATTCGGTCCTTACATTTTAGGGCATAATTATGAAAAAGTGAATGATCGTGTTATTGATGCATTGAGCCGTACTGACTTATATGGAGTAGGTTCAACCGACTTGGAAATTGAATGTGCAGAAAAAATAACGAAACATGTACCATCTGCTGATCAAGTATTATTTTGTAATTCAGGGTCTGAAGCAACATACCACGCAATTCGTCTATCAAGAGCTGTTACAGAGCGTAAAAAGTTAATTAAATTTCAAGGGTGTTATCACGGCTGGCATGATTACGTAGCTAGAAATATGTTAAGCGCCCCTGACATGATTGGAAAACGTGATCCAGGTTCAGCCGGGATGATGGATGAGGCAATAGATAATACATTAATTTGTACTTTTAACGATTTGGAAAGTGTTGAAAAGACGTTTCAGGAAAATGAGGGAGAAGTTGCTTCAATAATTGTAGAACCGATACCACATAATATCGGGTGTGTTATGCCGGAAGATGGCTTTTTACAAGGTTTACGAGATTTATGTGATAAGTATGGTGCTTTGCTGATTTTTGATGAAGTTATTACAGGATTTCGCCATAACATTGGTGGTTACCAAAAAGTAAGCGGTGTCATGCCCGATTTAACGACGATGGGGAAAGCAATGGCAAACGGATTTCCAATGGCTGCGGTTGCCGGAAAAAAGAAATATATGGAACGATATAATACATACCCTGGTGGGGATGTTTGGTTTGCGGGTACGTATAATGGCCATGCAGTGGGTACAGCAGCAACAATTGCGACAATGGAAATCATGGAAACTGAGCCAGTCCATGAGCATATTTTTGAACTCGGAGAAAGAATGAGACAAGGTATTCGAGATATTCATAATCGTTTAGGAATTAATGCTTTTGTTGCGGGATTTGGATCCGTATGGACTACGTATTTTATGGATTTTGAACCTAAAAATTATACAGATCTTATGCAAAACGATGCGGAGATGTATGTAAATTATAGAAAAAAATTACTAGAACGTGGATTCTTTAAAATGCCGATGAACATTAAGCGTAATCACATCAGTTATAGCCATACGAACGAGGATATTGATAATACGTTGCAAGCAATTGAGGATGTTTTGAAGGAGCTTATACAGTAGGTACAGCTTTAAATATTTTTAATAAAAATCAAACACTAAAATAGGAGGGTTATAAATATGACAAAGAAAGTTATTATATTTTCTATTTTTTTACTCTTCACTCTAATGATAGCGGCGTGTAGTGGTGATAAAGATAATGGAACAGAACAAGTTAATACGGAAAGTGGAGATGAAACAGAAGACACAAATACAGAAGGTGGAGACAAAGTAACATTAAGTTTATGGCATTATTGGTCAGGGCACCTAGAAGAGGTATTACAAAGTAATGTTAATGATTTTAACGGATCACAAGAGAATATTGAAATTGAGTTAACTTTTGTTCCTTATGATGAGTTAACTCAACAGCTTTTAATAGGTGCGACAAGTCAAGATGTACCAGATATTATCATCGGAGGTATAAATGAGGTTCAATTTTATGCTAAGTCAGGAATATTAGAAAATATTAATGAACACGTGGAAAGCTCAGGCTTAGCATCCGAAATATATGAAAATATCGCTGATATTCATAAAATGGATGGTGAGTTTTATGGAATACCACTTCACACTAATTCAGTAGGGCTATTTTATAATACAGACACCGTAGAAGAGCCACCAACAACTTGGAACGAGTTAACTGAGGCAGCTGAGGAACTAACTAAAGACAGCAAATATGGTTTTTCAGCATCTGCACATAATTCACAACACGGTACCGCTTCCTGGATTCCATTTTTGTGGTCGACAGGTAGTGATGTTGGAGACCTAGAAACACCTGCAGCAATTAGTGCATTAGATTTGTGGAAAAATATGTACGATGAAGGTGTTATGCCTAAAGAAATAGTTAATAAACAGCTTGAGGAGGTTGGTGTTGATTTTTATAATGAAAATGTTGCAATGATTATAGGCGGATCTTGGATGATTCCTACTTTAGAGGAGGAAGCACCTGATCTTAACTGGTCCGTTGCGCAAATTCCGAAAGACGAAATGCATTCCTCAGTTGTCGGCGGAGAAAGTATTGCCATTGGCAAAGGACAATCTGTTGATGAAGCGTGGGAGTTTATAGACTTTTTAATGGAACCGGATCGTCAAATTGATTGGTTAAAAGCAACAGGTAATTTTCCAGCTATTAGCGAAATTGCAAATGATCCTTATTTCCAAGAGGATGAAATAAGAAAAACTTTTGCGGAAGTTATTTCTACATCTCAAGGATATGGATGGGGAGAAAACCATAACGAAATAAATACAGCGATTTATACGGCACTTCAGGATGCATTAGCGGGTGGAAGTACTTCTGAAGAAGCACTTAAAAAGGCAAGTGAAACCATTAAACCATTGATAGAAGAATAAGAGGGTATGTTCACATATTATCCTCAAATCTCAAAAGATTTGAGGATAATAACTTAATTCTTAATATTGTGAAATGGAGGCTACATGTTGAGACAGAAAATGTTTAAAAGAATCCTGAACATTAGTAAAGATTACACTTTTTTACTCCCTGCAGGATTATTTTTATTAGTTTTTTTAGTTTATCCAATTCTTTTCAACATAAATCTTAGTTTTAGAGATGTCGATATAAGTAATCTAATTGAGGGAGAGCGACAACTAGTTGGCTTGACTAATTATATTACTGTTTTAAAGGATCCTTTATTCCTGAAGGCTTTAATCAATTCCGTTCTTTTTACATTAGGGACAATCATCTTTTCTACAGGAATTGGATTCGCATTTGCGCTTTATTTCAACAAATCGTTTCCAGGAAGTAAATGGATGCGCTCTGTTCTATTAATTGCTTGGATGACACCTATTATTATAATAGGAACGATTTTTCGTTGGATTTTAAGCGGAGAAAACGGAATAATCAACGATATTTTGATGAATATCGGTTTCATTTCAGATCCAATTTACTGGCTAACAGATACAAAAACTGCTTTATTAAGTATTATTATTACGAATATATGGATCAGTATTCCTTTTAGTATGGTAATTCTACTATCTGGATTACAAGCTTTACCAAGTACTATTTATGAAGCGGTAAAAATAGATGGTGCTAATCGATTTCAACAATTTTTTCATATTACCTTGCCATTAATGAAGCCGACTTTACTTGTATTACTAATGCTTGGTGTTATATTTACATTTAAAGTTTTTGATTTGATATATATTATGACAGCCGGTGGGCCGGCTGATGCTACTCAAGTCATTCCATTTCTTGCATATCAGTTGTCTTTTGGGATGTATAGATTTGGAGAAGGTGCAGCCTTATCTAATATTTCTTTCGTCTTAATAGGATTAATTGCTTTAGTTTATCTCTATTTTATTAGAAGGGAAGAAGTAATGTAATGGGTGGAAAAAAGTGGATTATGTCGTTTGTTGGGCTTTTTATAGTACTTACATTTCTATTTCCAATCTATTGGATGATTATTTCTTCTATAAAGCCAATGGCTGATATATTTGGCGATTCTTCTATTATTCCCAAACGTATCACATTTGAGGCCTACGTGAATATATTTACACAACAAGATATAAAAATTTTAAGCTACTTTAAAAATAGTTTTATCATTAGTTTTGGTGCTATGGTAGGAACACTTTGTTTAGCTACTCCAGCAGCATATGCAATTGCACGGAAAAAAATTAAAGGGATTACTTTATTTTTATTATTTGTCTTAATTACTCAAATGTTTCCAAGTAATATGTTAGCGTTGCCACTTTATTCTATGTATGCAGATTTAGGATTATTAAATACATATACAGGTGTCATTATTGCAAATATGACTTTGTCTATTCCTTTTGCAATTTTAGTAATGAGAACTTATTTTTTAATGATACCTGATGCTTTAGAAGAAGCAGCAGCCATAGACGGTTGCACCCGTTGGGGAGCATTTTTTAAAATAATACTCCCGCTTGCAAAGCCAGGAGTATATACTGCAGCAGCGTTTAGTTTTTTATTAGCGTGGGGAGAATTTTTATATTCATTAACCATGTTAAAAGATAATGACAAATGGCCAGTAACCTTAGGGATGAGACAATTTGTTGGTCAATTTAGTACGAATTGGTCAGAATTAATGGCGCTTTCTGTCGTTTCCTCACTCCCAATTATTATTATATTTATTTTTACACAAAGATATATTGTTAGTGGCATTTCGGCCGGTTCTGTAAAATAGTAAGCTTGAAAGGAAAGGTGTTTTATGAGTGACCTAAAAATTGGTATAGTCGGAACAGTGCGCGGAGCGGACTTTTATAAAGAATTTAATAGGTTTAATAATGTAAAAGTTACAGCTATTATGGATACAGATCCAGAGGCACTTTCAGATTTTAAACAAAAACATGATATAGATATGACTTTTACGAAATATGAGGAATTGCTTGATTCCAACATTGATGTTGTTGTATTAACTTCGCCTATACATGTTCACGCAAAACAAGCTATTAAAGCCTTAGAGCGAGATATTCATGTTCTATCAGAAGTAACAGCTGCAACAACTTTACAAGATTGCAAGTTATTATTTAATGCTGTTAAGCGAAGTAAAGCTCAATATATGATGGCTGAAAATTATTGTTATATTCGTGAAATTGTAGCTATTAATAACATGGTTAAAGAAGGTTTGTTCGGGAAAATATATTTTGCTGAAGGAGAATATTTACATAATGTTAAATATTTACATTATGATAAAGATGGTAACACTACATGGCGTAGAAGGGAAACAATGGGAAAACGCGGTTGTACGTATGGAACCCACAGTCTTGGCCCCACTTTGAATTGGTTCAATGAAAGAGTAAATTATGTAAACTGCCTAGGCTCAGGTTCCCATACAGTTCCGGAATACGAGAATGACGACACTACCATTATGTTGTGCCAGCTGGAGAGTGGTGCATTAATTAAGATAAGATTAGATATGGTATCTAATAGACCACATAATATGGGGTACTATTCTTTACAAGGAACAAAAGGATGTTATGAGTCTCCACGAATTCCAGGTGAGAAGCATAAAGTGTGGTTAGAAGATTATAGCAAATCTACTGAGGAGTGGATTGATTTAGAAGATTTATATAATCAATTTCTACCAGAGGAATATATTCATATGCCTGTGGAACAAACTGACTCTAATCATTGGGGTGCTGATTATTTTATGGTTAAAGATTTTATTGATTGTATCGTAAACGATAAACCGGTAAATATTGATATTTATAAAGCATTGGAATATACATTGCCAGGTATTTTATCAGAGGAATCTATTATATCTGGAGGAAAGCCTGTAAAGTTTCCAAATCTTAAGCTTTGGGAATAAAACTGGAAAAAATTTATACTGTTTTAAAAGGCTGGTGTAGATATTGGATAAAAGAGTTTTGGTCACTGGTGGTGCAAGCGGTATTGGAAAAGGTATTGTTGAAAAGTTTGTCAAGAGTGATTGTAAAGTAGTTGTTTTAGATAAAGACGAAGAGAGTTTAACTAAAACTGTTGAACAACTTGGGAGTTTTCATGGTCAAGTCCAAACCGTTGTCTGTGATCTAAGAAATGAAAAAGAAATAAGTAATGCGGTTACATATGCGTATGATTTGTGGGACGGAATAGATATATTAATCAATAATGCGGGTTTTGCCGTCCGAGAACCCTTTATAGATATCCCTCTTGAAAATTGGGATCAAATAATGAGTGTAAACATTAGGGGGACATTTATACTAAGCCAAATGATTTCAAAACGAATGATTCAAAGCAATATTAATGGATCAATTGTCAATATATCTTCAAAAAATGGATTGTCTGGTAGTTCTTATTTAGCTCATTATAACACTTCCAAAGCAGGAATAAATTTACTATCACAGTCGATGGCTGTAGAATTGGCACAATATAACATTAGGGTTAATGTAATAGCTCCAGGATTTATTGATACACCTTTAGACTCTAAGTTAAAACAAGAGGATACTAGCTTAAACTTAACAGAAAGAACACCTATGAAGCGGTTGGGAACAGTAGAGGAAGTTGCAAACGGTGTTTACTTCTTAGCTTCAGAACAAGCTTCTTATATTACAGGAACTGTACTAGTTATCGATGGGGGGCACCTTGCAAACGCTAGTGAATTATAGTGAATTTTAAATATGTTTGTTAACGAATTAAAATTATAGAGGTGAAGCTTTTGTTGGGTTCGTGGGAATTAGTTCAGAATGAACAAGCTCAATTAGGAGAAAGTCCATCTTGGGATCATATAAATCAGATTTTATACTGGGTTGATAGTATTAAAGGGAACTTATACATATACGATCCAAAAAATGATACACATCGGAAAATTGAAATAAAAGAACATATAGGGTGTGTAGCTCCAAAAAATCAGCAGGAATTAGTAATGGCAATTAATAGTGGAATCTACTCTTTCCATTTAAAAAATGAAACGAAAACACTTATTCATGATCCTGATAAGAACAAAGATAATATATTCAACGATGGAAAATGTGATCCTGCTGGTCGGTTTTGGGTTGGTACAGTAAATAGTGTTGATGCTAATACATTTAGCGGGGAATTATTCTGTATTGACCGTGACTTGGATATTTCTACTAAACTTGATTCTATTGGATGTTCAAATGGCATAACTTGGTCTCCTGACAACACCTTAATGTACTATATTGATACGTTAGCTTTTGAAATAGCCTCTTTTAATTATAATGTTGAAACAGGTGAGATTAGCAATCGAAGAGTCGTTGTAAAAATACTTGATGAATTCAAATTGGCCGATGGCATGTCAGGAGATAGCGAGGGTATGTTATGGGTAGCTCATTGGGATGCAGGAGTTATAGCCCGTTGGAATCCTTATACCGGTAAATTATTGGATTCTATTTCTCTACCTGCTCCTCGTGTAACATCTTGCGTTTTTGGCGGAGAGAAACTAAATGAACTATACATTACAAGTGCACGTGAAGGATTATCAAAAAAAGAATTGGAAGCCTATCCTTATTCAGGGGGACTATTTCGAGTTAAATTAAATGTGCAAGGATTACCAACATATTCTTTTATGTAGCATGTCTTATATAATGAAAATACAAATAAGGAGGTACCCTTTTTGGAAAGAAAAACTAGAAGAGGCGAAAAGTATTTTGAAGATAAAACAATGTGGGGATTTATCCACCGTTCATTTACAAAATCTATGGGATATACGGACGATGATATTAGTAAACCGGTTATTGGAATTTGCAATACGTATAGCGAACTAAATAAATGCCATTCGCATTTTAATGAGTTAGCTGAATATGTGAAACAGGGTGTATGGCAAGCAGGTGGTACCCCGATGGAATTTCCAACAATTTCATTAGGTGAACCGTATGTGAAGCCAACTACGATGCTTTTGCGTAATTTAGCTGCAATGGATACAGAAGAAATGATGAGAGCGCATCCGATTGATGGTGTTGTGTTAATAGGGGGGTGCGATAAAACCATACCAGCTCAGCTAATGGCAGCAGCAAGTGTAAACATTCCAGCGATTGTTCTTTCCGGAGGGCCAATGCTAAACGGTCGTTTAAATGGTGAGAATCTAGGTGCTTGTACGGACTGTTATCGATTTACGTTAGAACATAGTGCTGGAAATTTAGATGATGACCAATTATCTGAAGTTGAAAATGCGATATGCCGTAGTGATGGTCATTGTATGGTAATGGGAACCGCAAGTACTATGGCTTCAATTGCAGAAGCAATTGGAATGGCTTTGCCCGGGTGTGCAGCAATCCCAGCAGTTGACTCAAGAAGACGACATATGTCACAAATGACTGGAAAACAAATTGTACAACTAGTAAAAAATAATTTAAAGCCTAAAGATATTATGACAGCGGAGGCTATTGAAAATGCAATAACTGTGACTATGGCCAGTGGCGGCTCAACAAATAGTATTATACATATTGTCGCTATTGCCCAACGACTTGGAATTAAGCTGCCCTTAGAAAAATTTGATGCAATAAGTAGTCAAACTCCATTTTTATTAAATGTACGTCCATCAGGGAAATATCAAATGGAGGAATACTTCGAAGCTGGAGGCGTACCAGGCTTAATGAAAGAACTGGAATCTCTTTTGAATACAGAATGTATTACAGTTACAGGTAAAACAATAAAAGAAAACTTAATTAATGCAAAAGTAAAGGAAACAGGCAAAGAAGTCATCTTTTCTATGAAACAACCTTTAGAAAAAGATGGTGGAATCGTGGTATTGAAAGGTAATCTCTGTCCAAATGGAGCCTTGATTAAAAAGACGGCAGTTTCAAAAAAGTTTATAAAGCATCAAGGTAAAGCTGTTGTTTTTGAATCATTAGATGATATGGAAAAAAGAATTGATGACCCTAATTTGGATGTAGATGAAGAAAGTGTATTAGTATTAAAAAACGTTGGACCAAAAGGTGCACCTGGAATGCCTGAAGTTGGACAAATTCCTATACCGAAAAAGTTATTGGAAAAAGGTGTACGTGATATGGTTCGGATTTCCGATGGAAGAATTAGTGGTACGTCTTATGGTACTCTTGTTGTTCATGTTGCTCCCGAAGCTGCCATTGGCGGACCGTTTGCTTTAATTGAGAATGGAGATGAAATAGAAATAGATGTGCATAATAAAGTTCTTCAATTGCATGTTGCAGAAGAGGAAATCAGAAAAAGAAAAACAAACTGGACAAAAAAAGAATCATTTTATGATCGTGGATATGGTCTCTTATTTGAAGAAAGAGTGCTACAAGCAGATTTAGGATGTGATTTTGATTTTTTACTTCCGAAAGAGCTAAGACCTAATAGTTAGTACGATAAGGAAAGGAGAATGATCATGGTATTTGATAGTCATACACACCTTTTTGGACATGGACATGTCGCAGGTGCGATGAGAGCTGCCTGTCAAAGAGCTTGGGGTGAAGAACAGGAACTATTAGCACTCCCAGAAGACCATTGGGAAAGTGTAAAAGATGTAGAAGGTGCTATTGTTTTGGCATTCGCTGCTCCTGCAACAGGTACTGTAGTTCCAAATAAATATATTGCTGAATATGTATCCAAACAACCTGGTAGATTATTTGGCTTTGCAAGCGTAGACCCAAATAATCAACTTGCACCTAGTCTATTAGAAAATGCGATTAAAGAATATAATTTGAGCGGATTAAAATTGGGACCAATGTATCAAAACTTTTATCCAGATGACAAAAAACATTTTGCACTTTACGCTAAAGCAGATGAATTAAATATTCCTATTTTAATTCACCAGGGTACATCTTTTGTACCAGAAGGTTATTTAGATGCTTCCCGTCCAGCAGCATTGGATCCTATTGCAAGAGAATTCCCAGATTTGAAAATTGTTATAGCACATATGGGCCATCCATGGGTGGGGGAATGTATTTCCGTAGTACGTAAGAATACAAATATGTATATGGATTTATCTGCACTAGGAGGCCGGCCTTGGCAATTTTATAATGCAATGGTTTTAGCGATGGAATATAGGGTCACGCATAAAATATTATTAGGATCAGATTTTCCGTTTTTCACAATACAACAAACAATAGATTCACTAAGGAATATTAACAGTGTAGCAGAGGGAACAAGTATGCCAAAAATTCCAGAAGAAATAATAGAAGATATCATTCATCGAAACACACCAGAAATATTAGGATTAATAAAATGAAAACTGATTTATACAGGGTTCACTGTACTTTTAATAACTATATTTGTTAGCAAGTAAAAGAGGTAGCTTAAATGCTGAAATCTGCTGAAAATACAACATAAAGACATGCAGAAAAAATAAGATTTAGGTGTTCAGAATATCATATTATTAGATAAGAATTAATGCATTTTAGTTTTATCATGAATGTAAATTTGTTTATTGCTTAATAACTTAATTTTCGGAGGTTAACTAAAATTGAAACTACTAACAATTGAAAAAGGTAATCAACAAACATTAGGAATTAGAACTGAAAAAGGAATCATTGATATTGAAAATACTTTGATGGTTCAACCAAATAAAGATATCACCCCGAACATAATGGATGTCATTCAAGGCGGGCAATCCACTATATCAAAACTTGAAAGCTATATTCAAGATTTGCCGGAAGACAAATCTTATATGATTGCGGAAAATGAGGTTAGCTTTGGTCCGGCTGTAACTGCGCCAAATAAAATTATTTGTGTCGGGTTAAATTATCAAAAACATGCGGATGAAACTGGTTCTCCATATCCAAAAACGCCAATCTTATTTACAAAATATAACAATACTCTAGCAGGTCATAATCAAAATATTGTTGTTCCAAAAGTGACTGAAAAGCTAGATTATGAAGTAGAGTTAGGGATTGTAATCGGAAAGGAAACAAAAGATGTAGCAAAAGAAACAGCCCTTGATCATGTGTTTGGGTATGTAACAGCGAATGATCTGTCTGCAAGGGATCTGCAATTTGTAAGTTCTCAATGGTTATTAGGAAAAAGTTGTGACGGCTTTAGTCCAGTTGGTCCATATTTAGTAACTAGTAATGAAATCGATGACCC